>JAKSCF010000715.1 GCA_022360735.1 Clostridia bacterium | reverse complement strand
TGAATAGATTTGATTTGAAAAATATATACAATGAGAAAATAATCTAATATAATCATAAGTGGAAGTTTTTACGTTAGATTCGTTAGAAACTTCCACTATACGTAGAAGAGAATTAACAAAACATTGTAGAATATAACAAAAAATAATCAATCGATTGTATAGGGGAGCGCAGTCTCGAAGACGATTGGGCAGTAGATAAGACGATTGGGCAGTGTCGAAGACGAAATCAGGCAGTCACGAAGACGAAATCGGAGATTTCTTTCGTTTTGCATGAGACCTACATCAAAATCGAAGATTTTGTGTTAGGGCTTCAAGATTTCTGTCTCCTTGCATGAGACCTACATCAGAATCAGAGATTCTGTGTTAGGGCTTCAACTGAAAAACGCTTTGCCAACTGAAGTTGGAGCGTTTCTGTATGAGACCTGCTATCAGAATTAAAAATTCTGGCTAGGGCTTCAAGAGTTCGAAGTGAAAGGAATATGATATGAGACTACAAAAATACATAGCGTCGTGTGGGGTGACATCGCGGCGGAAGGCTGAAGAGCTTATTCAACAGGGGAGAGTAAAGGTTAACGGTGAAATTATAGATAAAATGGGACAAGTTGTTGGTGAAAATGACCAAGTGGAATTAGACGGTGTTGTGATAAAACCGGATGAGGAAAAGGTTTATTATATGTTGAACAAGCCTACCGGCTTTATTACTTCTGCTTCCGATGAACAAGGAAGACCAACGGTTATAGATTTAGTATCGGATACGGACGTCAGGGTTTTTCCTGTAGGAAGGTTAGACTATAATACATCTGGGTTATTGTTATTGACTAATGATGGGCAAATGTCTTATAAATTGATGCATCCACAACACGAAATCAAAAAAACTTATGTGGCGAAAATACAAGGCAATATTTCCTCCAAAGACATACATCACCTGATGAGAGGCGTAGATATTGGAGGATACATAACAGCTAAAGCATCCGCAAAAATATTAAAACAAAAAAATAATACTTCCCAGGTAGAAATCATTATCCATGAAGGAAAAAACAGACAAGTGAGAAAAATGTTTAAAGCAATAGGTTATCAAGTAATAGAACTAGAGCGAACAGCTATTGGTGAACTCCGTCTTGGAAGATTAAAGCAGGGACACTATAAAAAATTAAGTAAGTCTGAATTGGATTACTTAATGAAATTAAAATAAAGCTAAACAAGGAGGGTTTAATATGTTAACAGTATCAAAATTAAATGAAAAGAATTTACAGGCTTTTCAGTCTTGTTTGAGTAAAAATGGAATACCTGAGGTGAAAGATATTATATACAATCATCAAAATTATTTTGTACTAAAGGATAAAGATGAAATCATTGGATATACATATTTTAAAAACCAGGAGAAAGATATCAGCATAAAAGAAATTGAAATATTCAACAGTAAGGAAGAAAAAATATTGATGATAGATTTATTGATAAAATCTGTTATTAATGCTGCGGACATGAGAGGTATGGATAGCGTAGTAATAGATGAATCTTTATTAAAAAATAATGTGGACTGGCTTCAAAATATGGGATTTGAGCAAAAAGATGAGCGAGGTAAATTTTATATGGATGTTAAAAAGTTCTTTGCCCGACAATGCAACGGTTGTAACAAAGACTGTACCCATTAAATCACTGCAACTAATGAGGTGAAAATTTTGAAGGAAAATTTTTTGTTGAAATTTACAAAAGTAAGCTTTGAAATCCTATCCAAATATGTTTCAGAGGGAGATACTGTAATAGATGCAACTGTGGGCAATGGATACGATACCGACAGCCTATTGCAGCTGGTGGGAAGCACTGGAAAAGTCTACGCATTTGATATTCAAAACGAAGCAATCCAAAACGCAAAAAAATTACTAAATCAAAACAATAGGCTGCAAAATAACATTGAATTTATTAATGATTCCCACAGTTTAATTC
The DNA here is from genome assembly GCA_022360735.1 of Clostridia bacterium. The sequence goes on along the minus strand of JAKSCF010000715.1, from coordinate 4,007 downwards.
AACAATATGTCAATGAAAGCGTTCAAGCAATTGTTTTTAATCTCGGATACCTTCCGGGAGGTGATCACAATATTACAACCCATGCAGATACGACACTGGCAGCCATTCAGCAAGGATTAGAGCTGCTGAAAATAAATGGCATTATAACAATTTTAATTTATCAAGGGCATCAACAGGGCAAAATAGAAAAAGAAAACATCATAGAGTATGCAGAATCATTAGACAGTAAAAAATATCATGTCATGATGTTTCATTTGGTTAACCAAAAAAGTGATCCGCCTTGTCTCATGCTAATTACTAAGAAGACAAACAAATAATTAAAAAGTGGGGAAGAAAATGATTACATTTCAAATAGCTATCGATGGACCCGCAGGTGCCGGTAAGAGTACTATAGCACAGCTGATAGCAAGAGAATTAAGAATAGAATATATTGACACCGGAGCGATGTACAGGGCTATCACTCTGAAATTGCTAAGATGTTCATGCGATTTAAATGACATAGGTAGTATAAAGAGCATTATGGAACATACCATCATTGATTTCAAAGAAAATAATATTTTTTTAGATGGTGAGAATGTTAATGAAAGCATTAGAATGCCGGATGTAAATAAAAAAGTATCCCAAGTGGCAAGTATACCTTTAGTTCGCAAGAAACTGGTGGCCATACAAAGAGGAATAGCAAAATCTAAAAGTGTTATCATGGATGGGCGGGATATTGGGACTAATGTGCTTAAAGATGCTGAATTTAAATTCTACCTGACAGCATCTGTAGAAGAAAGAGCTGTCAGAAGATGGGAAGAAATGGATAAAAAAGGGCTGGAAGTATCTTTGGATAAAATAAAGCAGGAAATCAACAATAGAGATACTCATGATATGCAGAGAAAAATAAATCCATTAAAAAAAGCTAAGGATGCTATAGAAGTGAATTCTACAGGTAAAAGCATTGAAGATGTGGTCAAAGAAATTTTATCTTATATAAAGATTTAAATAAAAGTAATGCAATCACTTCAAATATTGTGTATAATGTATACTGTAAACGTTACCATGTTGTGATTTTAAACTTTTGTAGTATATATGTATATTTGAGGTGTTTTTTATGAAAGCAACAACAATAAAAGATGTGGCAGAAAAAGCAGGTGTTTCTATTGCAACGGTTTCTCGTGTCATTAATAATTCTAAACAAGTAAGTCAGCAAGTAAGAGAAAGAGTATTGAAAGTAATAGATGAGATGGAATTTAAACCCAATCCTGTTGCGAGAAGCTTGGTTATGAAAAAAAGCCGCCTAATTGGTGTTGTTGTTCCGGAAATATCCAGCTACTTTTTTGGAGAAATTATGAATGGGATTGAGGAGATTATCCGTACACACTCATATGATATCCTGGTTTGTAATAGTCGTGGGAAACATGAACAAGAAATAAGATATTTGGATTTATTTACAGGAAAGCAAGTAGAAGGCATTATTTTCATGTCATGGAAATTAGAAAATGAAGTGGTAGACCATATTAAAGAAATGGATATTCCTGTTATTATGATAAATAGAAATACCAGTAAATTGACAGTGCCTTCCGTATCTATAGACAATTATAAGGCTGCGTATGAGTTGACAAAGTATTTATTGCAAAAAGGACATAGGGAGATTGCTTTAATTAGAAATAGTATTGATGTGGACGCATTTGGTTTAGAGCAATATAAAGGATACAAGCAGGCTTTAAAGGATTATGATATAGATGTTGATAAAAATCTTGTGAAATATGGCGATTTCAGTCTAGATAATAGTTACAATATTGTTAGAGGATTTGTTGCGGCCAATAATATGCCTACAGCCATTTTTGCAACCAGTGATATCATGGCTATAGGTGCTATTAATGCATTAAAAGATAATGGTTTGAGTGTACCGGAAGACGTATCGGTAGTGGGGTTCAATGATATACGTCTGGCTTCCATATATCGACCTAGGTTAACAGTTATTCATCAACCGTTATTCAATATAGGAACCGTTGCGGCTAAAATGATTATTGACCATATTAAAGGAAGTGAATCTGAAGATAACATCGTTATTTTACCTCACAGCTTGATAGAAAGAGAAAGCTGTAAAGTTATTGATACAGAATAAAGAGAATGAATAATAGGCATTGTTGAATGACAACATATTAATTGCAATTAGAAGATTTATGAAAGCTTCACTCATTAGGAGTTCAGAAAATACTCAATTTTTAATAATATTCTTGCATTATGATTTGCGTTGAGAGACATTTGGCATATAATTTTCATTTCAAAATAAACAACTGAAAAACTCTTTACCAATCAGAGATTGGAGAGTTTCTGTATGAGACCTGCACGTAATCAAAGATTACTGCTAGGGCTTCAAAGGGAGATTAGATACTAATATACTAGAGTATGACGGTCAGTGCCCTAAACCTCTGCTAAGTATTGTAGCCCTTTGGTTTTAATTCCGTTGTACTCCATTAAAACTAGTATTTCTGCATTACAAATTATATACCAAATATCTCCTGTAGCTAATATTCATTCGTTCAGCAAGCCTAATTAAAAATTAAGGAGAATTTTGTTTAAACAAAATCCTCCTGATTTAATTGTTTAGGCTTACGAAACGTGGACTTTAGGCCTTAATGGGCGTAAGGAATATGCCCCTATAGGAGCTTGTGAATGAATAAGCCGCTGCCCAGCTTAGGTTCAAACCATGTTGATTTGGGAGGCATAACCAGATCTTTGTCGGATACTGCCAGAAGTTGCTCAATAGAAACCGGATATAGGCAAAATGCTACGGTCATATCTGAATGTACTCTTTTTTCAAGTTCTTTTAACCCGCGAATACCGCCAACAAAATCAATACGTTTATCTTTTCTTGGGTCTTCAATGCCTAAAACAGGATTGAGTAAATGGTCTTGAAGTATGGAAACATCTAATCCTTTAATGGTATCATCTGCGATGATATCTTTTTTTGCTTCCAGTTTAAACCACTTATTATCTAAATACATACCAAAAGTATGTGGTGCTTCCGGTCGATAAGGATCAGGTGAATCCATTGGTGTTACAATAAACTTATCTTTAATTTTCTCAACAAACTCAGTAGATGATAGTCCATTTAAATCTCGAACCACACGGTTGTAGTCAAATATTCTCAAATCTCTATCAGGAAAGATAACGGCCAGAAAATAGTTAAATTGTTCTATGCCGGTGTAATTTGGGTTTTCTTCTCTTCTTTTTAGACCTACTTTGACAGCTGAAGCAGAACGATGATGCCCATCTGCAATGTATAAAGCATTAATATTATCGAAGCACCGGCAGATGTTTTGAATTATTTCTGAGTCATCTAAAACCCATATAATATGTTGTGTTTGATCTTCAGATACAATGTCGTACTCCGGCTCATGTTGTTCAATCCAATCAGAAATAATATCGTTAATTGTATCATTATTTCTATAAGTTAAAAAAACCGGTTCTGTGTTGGCATTACAAACGTCAAAATGGTTAATTCGATCTAATTCTTTTTCATGTCTTGTAAACTCATGCTTTTTAATGATATTGTTTTGATAATCGTCAATAGAGGTACATGCGGCAATACCTGTTTGTACTCTTCCGTTCATTATTTGTCTATAAATATAAATGCAAGGAGCATTTTCTTCTACAAATACGCCTTTTTGTAAGAAATCCTGAATATTACTTTTTGCTTTTTGATAAACCTCTTTTGAATATGGATCACAATCATCTGAAAGATCAATTTCTGATCGGCATATATGTAAAAAATTATGTGGTTTATCGCAACACATTTCTTTTGCTTCACTTCGGTTCATTACATCATACGGAAGTGAAATAACTTCTTCTGCCAGGGCTTTTGCAGGTCTAATCGCTTTAAAAGGTCTAATGACTGCCATTTTTATCTCTTCCTTTCTTTAATTAATTTTCCTGAATACTAATACCCATTATAGAAATTTTTCTTAATGATTTCAATGTTATTTGTATAAAAAAACCTTAATGTAGAAAATATA
>JAKSCF010000454.1 GCA_022360735.1 Clostridia bacterium | reverse complement strand
TAAATGGAGAACATATCATGAAAAAGATCGGTGTTATTTCAGATACTCACGGTGTTGTAAATGAAAAAGTAATGGATATTTTTAAGGAATGTGACATGATTATACATGCCGGAGATATTGGGACTATGGATGTCATGAATACCTTGGCAACCATTGCCCCTGTAAAGGCCGTTCGTGGCAACATTGACACAGAGGATTGGGCTGAAAAGTTCCCCGTTACAAGAATTGAAGAAATAGAGGGTATTAAAGTATTTGTCATTCACGATATTGGAAGTATAGAGGATGATCTAAAATCATTGGGATGCTCTGTGGTTATTTGCGGGCATTCCCACCAGTACAAACAAGAAGTAAAAGATGGCATCCGCTATATCAACCCAGGCGGGTCAGGAAGAAAAAGATTCAATTTACCTTTATCTGTTGTAATACTCACAATCAACCAAGGCGAATGTATTGCCCGGGAAATATTTTTATAAAATATATTGCCAACAGAACTAAATAAATTGGATTATTTTCCGATATTTATAAATGGATAATTTTTCCAAATGAGGTGTCATTATGAATGTCAATTTTAATCAGATGAATGGTTTTAACCAAAATTTGAATCAACAAAAAAATGATCCCATTAGTCGCATAGAAAACCAAATAATGCGAATTGATAAACAAATCCAGAGCGTCAAAGAAAATAAAAAATTAGAACTTAAAGTGAAGCAAGAAAAAATTAAAGAACTTAAGCAAAGCAAGGAAGAACTGAGTGTTCAATTGCAAGAATTAAAAATAGAAGCAAGAATGAAAGAAACTGAGGAGAAGATGCAGGAGGCTGAAGCTAGAAAAGAAAAAGATGAAAACAAGCCATTGACACCTTTAGAGGAAATTAAAGCTGAAATGGGTATAGAAAATGCTGCTGCTGAATCACTGATAAAAGCCAATGATGCGGTTGATAATGCTGAGCTGAATTTTAATGTAGCAAGAAGGCTGGAAGCAGAATCCAAAACGCTCAGGAAAGCAGTTGAAACGGATATCGGCAGAGGACAAGCAGGTATGTCAAACGATTATCGAGTCGAGAAGAGTGCTGTCGGGAGCTCAAGAGCAGAAAAAGCTAAAAGAGCAGCTTTCAGAGATCTGGGTGAAGCCAATCAACATGCAAAACGAGCAGGTGAAAAAGTCGAAGAAGCAGCTACAGATAAAAAAGAAGTAGAAGAGAAGAAGGAAACAGAAAAAATATCAGAAATAAAAGGTGATGAGTCTACAGAAATAAAAATTGATCAAAATAATATCGAAGAAGTTGAAACACCCAAGGCTGGTGAAAACAAAGATGCCATTGGGGAAAACGTTGATGCTTTAGCGTAGCTGGAATCTATATAAAATAATGTCGTAAATCTTCTGAAGATTTGGATGGATAATCATTGACAAACATTTGATGTCGTGATATTTTATTATTATCAAAGGTGTGTTACTGATGGATCAGGCATGAACCAAAGCAAAAATTTTTACTTGGTTGATGCCTTTTTTTAATGGGGATGAGATATGTCGAATTTTAATTATGAAATTATAAAGGTTATGAATAATAATGTCATATTGGCAAGAGATTTAATAAAAGGCACAGAAGCTATTTTAATTGGAAAAGGGTTAGGATTTAATGCACCAAAAGGAAAAAAGGTGTATATTCCTAAAGAAAAAATTGAGAAATCATTTATTACATATGATAAAAAACTCCGAAAAGAATACTTTGACTTGGTTGAACTTATTAAACCGGAAATTATGGAGGTGTGCGCAGAGATTATTCTCTATGCTGAAGAAAACTTGGGTAAGTTGAGTCCAAGAGTACATATCGTCTTAACCGACCACATTGCTTTCGCACTTGAACGTATCAAAAAGAATATGGAAATCACCAATCCATTTCTCTTGGAGATAAAGTCTATGTACAAAGAAGAATATAAAATAGGGATTAAGGCCAAAGAAATGATTGAGGATAAAATTGGTGTCAAAATATCCGAAGAGGAAATAGGTTTTATAACCCTTCACCTCAATGCAGCAAGAGAACATAAAGACGTCAAGCAAAAACTTAAGAATACCAGATTGGTTAAGGAACTGGTTGAGATTGTTGAAAGAGAGCTGGATTACAAAATTGATAACAATGGATTAACTTATAGTCGGTTGATCAATCATTTTCGAGGAAGCATAGAAAGAACAGAAAACAATACGATTTTGGAAAACCCTTTATTAGAAACCATCAAGCATGAATTTCGAGAGTCCTATAATATTTCTAAATTGATTAAAAAACATATTGAAAAAAATTTAGATATTGTAGTATCCGATTATGAGCTTGGATATATGACCATACATATTAATAGGGTAAAGCAAATGGTGAAAATGAAAAAATAGGCGTGTTACTGATTCGATCAGGCATGAGCTACTACCATTAGGTAGGGGTTCATGCCTGTTTTTGTTGTAGGCGACTACAACCATAAATAATTTTTAAAAGGAGGAAAGGAAATGAGTAAGAAAACTTTCAGTGGACTTCAAAGTTTAGGCAAAGCTTTAATGACACCGGTTGCGGTGCTACCTTTAGCGGCACTGCTATTAAGATTAGGTGCTGGTGTGCCCGGTATTGAAGGTGTATTTGCAGAAATTATTTTAAAAGCCGGAGCAGGGGTTTTTGACAATATGTCACTTATTTTTGCCATCGGTATTTCTTTTGGATTGGCAAAAGGCAATCATGGTGCGGCGGCTTTAGCCGGAGCGGTGGGATACTTTGTTACAACCAATGTATACACAGTTATTAATCCTGACATTAATACGGGCGTATTTTCCGGAATTGTTGTAGGTCTTATGGCAGGTTGGTTATATAATAAGTATCATAACATTAAACTGCCTGAATGGTTGGGATTCTTTGGAGGTAAAAGATTCGTACCCATCATATCATCTGTTGCAGCCATCTTTTTAGGACTTATATTTGGTTTTGTTTGGCCTTCTATTCAAGCTGTTTTAGATGCTTTCGGTAATGCAATCGTTACTTCCGGAGGAGTAGGCCAGTTTTTCTATGGTTTTGGTAATCGACTATTAATCCCGTTTGGACTTCATCACATATTGAATTCAATATTTTGGTTTACCCATGGCGAGTTTGTTAATGCAGCAGGAGAAGTCATAAGAGGAGATTTGCTAAGATTCTTAGCCGGAGATCCTAGTGCGGGTGTATTTATGGCTGGTTTCTTCCCTGTAATGATGTTTGGACTACCTGCAGCAGCGTTAGCTATGTATACAACAGCGAAAAAGGAATATCGAGCTGCAATAGGGGGGGCGTTGTTTTCAGTAGGGTTTACATCTTTCTTGACAGGTATAACCGAACCTCTGGAATTTATGTTTATATTCTTAGCGCCTGGTTTATATGTCATACATAGTATTTTAACAGGGCTGGCATTAGTAGCAGCGAATATGTTGGGCATACTTCATGGATTTGGTTTTTCCGCAGGATTTTTTGATTATGTCATCAACTTCAATCTTGCATCTAAACCCGTCTTACTATTAGGTTTAGGTCTTGTATTCGGGGTCATTTATTATGTGGTATTCGTATTCTTTATTAAGAAGTTTGACTTAAAAACTCCGGGCAGAGTAGATGATTCAGGTCAAGGTATAGAAGAATTGATTAGTGAAATGGGCGTTAGCGGTTTAGCACAAGAATATATAGTGGCATTAGGCGGCAAAGAAAATATTGAGGACGTTAATGCATGTATTACACGCCTGAGATTAAGTCTGGGAAGTGCTTCAAAAGTAGACGAAGAACGACTTAAACAATTAGGCGTTACCGGTGTCCTTATACCCAATGAAAAGAACATTCAAGTT
>JAKSCF010000319.1 GCA_022360735.1 Clostridia bacterium | reverse complement strand
ATCCATAAAGATATATAAAAAAGACAGGGTCACAAGGCAAATAAAAAGCCGCTGCTAGATTTTAATATAAAAGCCTTACAAACAGGTCAAAATGAGTTATTGAATTATTTATTGAGAAAGGAGAGTAATCAAATGGTGATTTATAACTGCTCGTCCCATAGGAATAATTTAAAATTGACCATATGGGGGATATTCGCTATTTTTTTTCTTGCTGCTATGATTCATAGTGCATATGAGATTACTGAACTTGATTTTCTTAAACCATTTGCACCGGTCAATGAAAGTGTTTGGGAACATATGAAGATGATGCTGACATCAGGGTTGATTTGGATGTTTTATGAAATATATCTAGGTCTGTATAGATATAAAAATTATTATTTTGCAAGAACAATAGGAATACTATTATTGGTATTCTTAATTCCTGTTCTTTATTATGGATATACGGCCTTCACAGGCGAAAGTATATTGGTGATAGATATTTTGATCACATTGATAGCTGCAGCCATCAGTCAATGGATATTTTATTCAATTCTTAATTCAAAAAACAACTATTCAGGATACAATAGATTAAGTATATTGATTTTAATTATATTATTTATCTTATTTGTATGGTTTACTTATAATCCTCCAAATTTGAAGATTTTTATACCAAGTGAGTAAAAATATTTTTGAATTCGTTAATATATAGATCATTTTTTCATTTTGTTGTCACTGAGTTGTCACAATTGATGGGTATAGTATAAACCATAAAAGGTAATAAAGACCTAAAGCAAAAAAATATATAAGGTCAATAGGAGGAAACAAAATGAAAAAAATATTAGTTGGAACTTTAATTTTAAGTATGGTACTTGGCTCAAGTTTAGTCTTTGCAGATTCACCACCTGAAATCTATCAATCATTAACAGGTAAAACCGTAGAAGAGCTTAAAGAGATGCGAGAAGAAGGTAAAACCATTTGGGAAGCGGCAGAAGAAGAAGGCATCTTAGAAGAGCTAAAAGATGAAATTTATGAAGATGTTGAAGAAAGACTTGAGAACGCTGTAGAAGAGGGAAAACTAACCCAAGAAGAGGCAGATGAAAAATTAGCTAACCTGAAAGAAAGGTTAGAAAATGGAGATTTCCCAAGACGTGGTCATGGTCCAAAAAAAGAATTAACAGATGAAGAAAAAGAAGACTTTTTAGAGAAAGCAGAGGAAAGACTTAACGCAGCAGTAGAAGAAGGAAAGCT
>JAKSCF010000155.1 GCA_022360735.1 Clostridia bacterium | reverse complement strand
TTCTTATATTTTTTATTGCTTTTTCCCAGAAAATACATAATCAAAGGAAGTATATCTTCTTTTCTTTCTCTTAGAGGTGGAATATGTATAGGAAGAACATTTAATCGATAATATAAATCCTCTCGAAATTCTCCTTTATCCACAAGTTTCTTTAGGTCTTTATTAGTGGCTGCAATGAGTCTAAAATCAACATTTATATATTCACTGCCTCCCACCTTCATAATTTTCTTTTCTTGAATAACTTGTAGCAGTTTTTTTTGCATATTAAAAGAAAGCTCTCCTATTTCATCTAAAAAAAGCGTTCCTTTATGGGCTAAGTATATCTTTCCACTTTTACCTTGCTTGTCCGCTCCTGTAAAGGCGCCTCTTTCATAACCAAAAAGTTCTGATTCCAAAAGATTTTCAGGAATAGCGCCACAATTGATTTCTACAAACCGACCTTCCGATCTATTACTTTTTTTATGCAGCAGCTTTCCAATCAGGTTTTTTCCTACACCTGTTTCACCTGTAATCAGAACATTTGCATCAACATCTGCAATATTTATAATCATTTTAAAAATGCTTTCCATAGAAGCGCTTTTTGCTATTATACCTGATATTTCAATTTCTTTTAATTTAAGTTCATTGATCTCCGAATAGTATTGATGCATCAATTGCTTTAACTTTTCATACTTATCTTGTATTGAAGTTAAATCCGCTATATCTATAGAATTAAAACTAACTATATATTTTATTTCATTAATCTTTTCATCAAAAATTGGTACTCCGGTAGTTAAAATATTTTTCCCTAATTTATTTTTCTGCATTACTGTTGCTTTTCTTTTTTCTTTTAATACTATGGCTGTAACAGATGGTGAGAAAACACCCCTTCTTTCTAACTCATATATTGATTTTCCTATGACTTCATTTTTGGTAATATCATAGTGCTTTTCATATGAATCACTGACTTTAAGTATTATTCCTTTTCCATCTGTTATCGTAACATCATTTTCGTTATCCATAACCTTCAAAAATAATTCAATCTGTTTCTCAAAATTCTTCTCAGATAAACCAATAACTTTTTCTAGTGAATCACAATTTTGAACAATCAAAGTAATGACATTTTGAGTATTGATCTGAGTAACACATAATTCTTTGTCTCCTAATTGTATCAAAGAATTCGATATTTTTTCATCTGTTTCGAAAACATAATTTTCAAATATTTCTTCTATACTTTTTCCATAAAACTTTTCATCAACTAATTCTGCTAACCCAGGATCAGCATACTGTATAACACCTTTATTATTTAATTGAATAATTCCTCTAATGTTATTCTGTGAAAACCTCATATTCGCCTCCGTATAGAATCTATATTGAATGATTTCCTCTTATTATGAATTATATTGCTTTACAAATAATTATTCAAGTTCAGGTGTTGATAATAATTGTAGCCGTTATTTAACCCATTTAAGTTTCTTCATCAAAGTGAACAATTTATAGGATTATTATTCTTTATGTCATTATAAATTCTGTTTAGATAACCAATTCGTAATATCTTTAAATTCTGTTATGTCTATTTCATTTAAGGCTTTTATTAACATCTCACTTTTTAAAGGTTGATTCAATATTTTTTCTACTACCAACTGGGATAATTGGGTATTAAGGGCATCGGTATAAACGGAGGCTTCTTTGATAATACCGTCTTTAACCAATAAGTTGAGTTCAAATCCACCCCATTTAAATCGATTTTCTAAGGAGATGTTAAACTCAGGTGAAGAGCCAAAATTCCAATCCCAGCTTTGATATTTATCGACAAAAGTCTTAGCTGAGTCAATAAAAACATCATCTATAATTTGAATTTCTCCTTTATAATACTGGTTAAAAAAGGCTTTAATTAATGCCTGCTTTGCTCTTTCTACAGTAATGGCATCATCTATTTCTATTAAATTTTTTACTCTTGATTTAACAGAATCAATGCCTTTGGATTGAAGTTTTAGCTTTGAAACCAAAAGGTAATGACTCAATTTATTCATGTTGGCATTGATTAAAAGTGTTCCGTGATGGCATAACTTGTTCTCCTCTTCGTAATAGGCATTTCCCGATATTTTCATGTCATCTGCTAAAATATCATTTTTGCCTGAAAACACAGCGTCAATTCCCATTGCACTCAATGCATCTATTATGATATTTATATTTTCGTCAATACTGTTCTCTCTTTTTTTAGACAAGATGGTATAGTTCAAATTGCCTAAATCGTGATAAACCGCTCCGCCACCGGATAATCTTCTGACCAAAGTACCCCCGTCAGCTTCAAGTTTATTATAGTCACATTCTTTCCAAGGGTTTTGATTCCTGCCTATTACCACCGTATTATCATTCTGCCATAGAAATAAAATAGCTTCATCAGCTTTCAAAGCATGTAGAAGATATTCTTCAACCGCAAGATTTATGGAAGGGTCCGTCGTATTAGATATCAGAACTTTGGGTTTTAGTCTATGCAAAATGAATCGCTCCATCCTTTAGGCTAAGTAATGCCTCGTGAATCGATTCCGCAGTTGTAGGATGCGCAAACACGGTATGACTGAGCTTGTCAAAAGTGACTTGATTCTCAATTAAGAAAGTAAAGGTTGCAATCATATCTGTAGCATTAGGACCCACTACTGCTGCTCCCAATATAACGTCCGACTCACTATCAGCAATCACTTTGACAAATCCTTCAGGGCTTCCTAAAGTCAGGGCTTTACCGTTTGCCGCAAATGGGAATTTTCCAATCTTAATATTCAAATTTTTCTCACTTGCTTCTTTTTCGCTGATACCAACTGTCCCAATCTCAGGGCTGATAAACACAGCGCTGGGTATTGCCTCATATTTCATTTCT
>JAKSCF010000157.1 GCA_022360735.1 Clostridia bacterium | reverse complement strand
TATGGCTACATGGCATGGACTTCTTGCACAAACAGATTATAACAACAAAACTTCAATTTTTGATAGATTACATAATCTAAACAAATTTAATGATTTGAAGGAGTCAGATTATGGATATAAGGAAATGATGACTTTAGTCAACAAAGGTGTTTTATCAGGATATCAGGATGGTACTTTAAAGCCTGAAAATCCTGTAAAAAGAGGTGAGTTTACAAAGCTATTGATTTATGGATTGAGTTTACAAAATAAATTATCAAATAAAACGAACCAATTTTCAGATTTAACAAATCATTGGTCTAATAGAATAGTAAAAGTAGCAGTTGATATGGGCATAATGAATGGTATGGAGATAAATAAATTTTACCCAGAATCAAAGATAACAGGTGCTCAGGTTGCCGTAATCTTGGTGAGATATAAAGGATTTCAAGATTTAGCAGAGGCTATAGAAGGTGGGAAATGGTATGAAGGTTATATAAAAATTGCTGAGGAACAAAATCTTTTATATGACAATTTTAATCCAGAAAAGTTTGCCACTAGAGCTCAATGTGCACAAGCTATTTATAAATTAATTAATTAGATATTTTATAAAATAGGGAGGAACAAAAGATGAATAAAAAGATTCTAAGTTATTTACTGGCACTATTAATGATTTTTAGTATTATAGGTTCAGTTTCTTTTGCTGAAGAGGCAACGGGACCATATAAGGGACAAATCATTAATGTAAGAGTAGAAGGCAAAGATGGACAGCATTTTAATGAAGCGATAACAATAACAGATGAAGAAACCGGCCTGGATTTGCTGAAGACAGCGATAGGAGAAGAAAAAATTGATGGTACAGATGGACAATACGGTTTTTTTATTAACTCTTTATATGATGAATCAGGAGAAGCAGGCCAAGGATATTCAACAAGTTGGGGCGTATACACAGAAGATGAAGGGGAACTTGTAAGTGCAAGTACTGGAATATCAGAGCTCGATATTGATGGATTAGATGAAATGCTTTTACATATTAAGGCATCAGATAGTTCATGGAATGACCTTACTTTTATACCTACTTTAGAAGTTGATCAAATTGATAACGAAACCATATTGACTGTCAAGAAAAAAGTGACAACTTATGGACCTGCACCAGACTATACACTCATTACAGTAGAAGAAAATGTAAAAGCTGGTACGGTAATAACAATTGATGATACAGACTATATAACAGATGAAAATGGTAAAGTAGCGGTTGTGCTTGAGGCAGGAAATTATACTGTAGAGGTATCTAAAGAAGGGGAAGACTATCCTGAATTAGTAAGACGGGAATTTTATATAACAGTTCTAGATATTAATTCAGTTGATGATTTAATTGAGGAACTAAGGGAGCACTATAATAATGATAGTACATTTACTTTTAGAGAAGCATTGGCTTATCATTTTTCAAGTGATGACATCAGTAACGATATAATAACAATTAATCAAAAGTATGAAATAGAGAATAATCCTTCACAAGCAGCTGATTATGCAAAAAACATTATCGGACTACTTGCAGCAGGAGAAAACCCTAAGAATTATCTAGGAGTTAATTATGTTCAAACATTAATAGATGCTCAAAAAGAAAGCGGTGTATTTGAAATAAGCACTGAAGGCGGATATGCAACTCAAACCGTATTTAGTGTAATAGCGTTGGATATGGCAGAAGCAGATTATAATAAAGAAAACGCTCTAAATGCATTACTTGAATTCCAGGATGAGACAACAGGTAGTTTTGGAGCAGTGGATGATACAGCTATGTGTCTTTTAGCACTTGGGCAACATAGGAACTTAAATGGCGTAAATCAAGCCATAGAAAAAGCATTAGCCTACATAAAAACAAGACAATCTAGCGCGGGTGGTTTTGGATATAGTGAACAGTGGCCAGAGGATAATGTATATTCTATATCTGCAGTTATTCAAGGACTGATTGCAGTAGGTGAAGATCCTCTTTCTGAAGCATGGATAAAGAATGATAATAGTATGCTAGATGCTTTGTTAAGCTTTAAAGCGTCTAATTTATTCGGTAATGCTGGAGCAAACGAACAAGCATTTATGGCAATCTCAGATTTATATAGAGGACAATCCATGTATCAAAACTTTGAATTTACTGAAGCTCCAGACCAAGATATAGAATATGACTTTACCTTGACTAGAGAAGGCAATACAATCATGCAAAACGGCTGTGAAGCTAAAATAATTATTCAAGTTGAAAATACTTCAACTAATCCATATGAGGCTACCATCATTATAGCTTTATACAAGATAGAGGGCTCAAGTAAAGAAATGGTAAACTATATATTTATTAATGAAACAATAGAGGCAGAATCAACAGAAAAATTGGCAGGTGGTTTTTTGATTCCCGAAACAGGTGAGTATGATATTAAAGCCATGCTATGGGATGATTTTGAGAATAAACAGTCCCTTGCTGAACCCGTTACAATAGAAGTCCAGTAGGAAGGAGAGTAGAGATGAAAAAAATTATATTAACACTACTTATATTTGCTTTCTTGTTCAGTCCTTCCTTTGGTGATGGAGCCATTGACCTTGATATAGATGGTGATACAGTTCAGGTTACGGTTAACGGTACTCCAAATAAATCGATATCTATTGTTATCAGTGATGATTATAGAAAATACTATATTGACCAGGGGGTTACAGACTCCCATGGAAATATTACGTTCAGTGTTACTTTGGATGAAGGGAAGAATTATAACTGTTCTGTTAATATTAACGGAGCAGTTAAGACCCAAGCTTTTTCTGTAAACTCAATTGATCCGGGTGAAGATCCCGAAGAACCAAATGATTCAGAGGAAGATATAGCTAAAATATCTATAAAGGGCTATAATGGCTATATCTTATCTGCAACCCAAGTTGAAGTAAAAGAAGGGGATACTGTAGAGAGTGTAACCGAAAGAGTTTTAGATGAAGAAGAAATAGATTATACCAATAAAGGTGGGTATTTTTCCAGCATTGGTGGACAGGCAGAACGTGATAAAGGAAATCGAAGCGGTTGGCTTTTCAAACTCAATGGCAAGTATTCAAATGAAGGGATGGATGAAGTTGATGTCGATGACGGTGATGAAATCCAGTGGATATACACCACAGATTATATAAAAGATAGGGAAGGTGACTTGAATGACAAAGAAGATTACTTTAAGGAAAGTGATCTGGAATATATCATAAATGAGGCTCTATCCAATAAAACAGGTAGTATTGAATTAAAATTTAAGAATACAAATCCCAATGAAGCCATCATTAATTTATCCCCAAAGATACATGAAGAAGCCTTTAAAAATGGAATAAAAAAGGTATCTATAAAAACGGAACTGGCAGTTATAGACTTAACGACTGAAATATTTAAAGATAGTATTAATGGAAAGCAGATTGGGATAGAAGTAAAAAAGGTTGAAAAGCTAACATCTTTGCCAGAATTAAATACCCTAATACCCAAGAAGAGTATTATAGTTGATATCAACATATTGGTAGAAAACAAAAGAATTAGTCAATTTAAAGAACCCTTAGATATTCGTATACCGTATTTAGGCGATGCAAAATATGGAGATAGTATAACCGTATTCTTATTAAAGGATGATGGGACAATAGAACCTATGGGGGGTATATATGATGCCAAATCCAAAACAGTCAGATTTTCCACCAATCATTTAAGCAAATACTTTGCAAAACCGTCTGTTAAGCAATTTGATGATCTAAATGGCTACCCATGGGCAAAAAATGAAGTTGAGATTATGGCAGGAAAGAATTATATAAGGGGAAGAGAAGAAAAAGTATTTGACCCTAGTAAAGATATTACGAGAGCAGAATTCGTTACCATGATTAATCGAATGTTTAAATACAAAGCATCTGAAAATGCAAAAATTGGTTTTGAAGACGTTAATAAGCAATCTTGGTATTATGAAGAAGTTGCAGCAGCTTGTGAGAACGGATTAATTAATGGAAAAAGTGAAACAATATTTGACCCAGAGGATAAAATAACTCGACAAGAAGCCTCTAAGATAATTGCAGAGGTTTTAAATAAAAAGTCATATGAATCTAAAG
>JAKSCF010000701.1 GCA_022360735.1 Clostridia bacterium | reverse complement strand
CATAGCCCCTTCACCCTGCTTAATCACACAAGGTGCATTACATCCAACTCCTGTTGGTACAGCGTTTTGTCTTCTGTCAATGACTTCCTTGGATTTTGGCCCGGGAAGTTGTGTCGTTACTTTAGGAAGTGCTTTTCCTAGCATTCCGATTCCTCCTTCTCTTTATTTTTGTAAAGGTTTTCAATTCACTTATATCGTCAAATATATGCAATTATTATGCCTATTTTAATATATGGCTTCGACTATATGCCTAATTATAAAGGATATAATATTTTATGAAAACATTTTTGGTATATTTATTCTAATTGTTTTATCCTTTCATAACCAAACACATTATTTCAATATGTTCTTATACCGGTAAATAAACAAAGCTAATTTTCAGATAATACTATTTCATATTCAAGAATTCTTGTCTTACAAATGATATTTAAAATGTGAGATTGGCATTTATCATTATCCAATTTATTAATTATTTTTTTAATATTCATACAATTGACAAAAAAATTTAAGGTTATTATGATTTAAACTTGGCTGTTCCAGCAAAATTTTGCACCAAATTCAATTTTTTTAGAGAGAATGGTACATTATTTGCAATTGAATCAATAGAGTCTTATAACAAATGGAAAATATAGTTAAAGGAGGGCAGATATTTTATTTAAAATTCATATCTATTTTTGAGGAGGTTAACTATGTCAACTTTAGAAGCCAACAAAGAAAACTTTAAACAACACGCAATTTTTTTTGTTATTGTTGTTTTTATTTTCGTTATTGTTATTTTGGTTTTCCCGGCCGATCCTGCCGATTTCGGCGCTTTAACAATGATACCAGCAGCTTTTTTGTTGGGATATGTATTCTATACCAAAAGAATACTTGAAGCACTTTTTGTTTCATCTATTTTAGGTTATGTGGCAGTATACAAATTAGACTTCATTTTCCCATTTAATGATATGTTGCTGGAAACCATGATGGATGGTGACGTTGCCTGGTTATTCATCGTCTGTGGTTTAATGGGCAGTATTATTGCTCTGATCGAAAAATCCGGTGGTGCATTCGCTTTTGGCGAGTGGGTTGCTAAAAGAGCAAAAACTAAGAAAAGTGCTCTTATTTGGACTTGGATTCTCGGATGTGTTATTTTTATTGATGACTATCTTAATTCTCTAACCGTTGGATCTTGTATGGCGCCGGTAACCGACCGTTATAAAGTATCTAGAGAATTTCTTTCATATATCACTGACTCTACAGCAGCTCCAGTTTGTGTATTACTTCCAGTATCTACTTGGGCAGCTTTTATCGGAAGCTTACTTGAGCAAAATGGACTAGCTGCTGACGGCGAAGGCCTTGGATGGTTCATTCGTTCTATTCCATTCAATTTCTATGGTTGGGTTGCAGCTCTTATTGTTCCATTGGTTGTCATTGGTATTATTCCTATATTGGGCCCAATGAAGGCAGCAGAAAAAAGAGCTCAAGAAACCGGCGTTTTAGCACCTGAAGGTTCTGAGAAAATTGACATCAGGGGTGGTAAAGAAATAGAAGCACATGAAAACGCTAACGTTTGGAACTTCTTCTTACCTATTATATTCATGGTAGCAGCGTCTATTTATCTGGGCGGCGGTATAATGAGCCTTGACTTACAGATGGGTGTTTTAGCTACTGTCGTATTTATGTTTATTCTTTATATCCCACAAAAACTTATTGATCCTGAAGAATTTGCCGATGCTGTAATGGACGGCATCAAAAACATGTTGATGCCATTGATAATGGTTGTTCTTGCGTATTCCTTCGGAAGTGCTTCAGCGGAAGTAGGCTTTATTCAATACGTTATTGATTTGGCTATGGCAAATGTATCCCCACAAATGCTCCCATTTACAGTATTCTTAGTCTTTGGTATCACTGAGTTTATCATGGGCCTTAGCTGGGGAATGTACATCGTTGCAATTCCTATCGTATTACCGCTGGCGGCTGCAATGGATGTTAATCCTGCAATCGTTATTGGTGCTGTTACTTCTGCAGGTGTATTTGGTAGTCATATCTGTTTCTACTCAGATGCAACTATTTTAACATCCGCAGCTTGTGGTTGTAACAACTTTAAACATGCCTTAACTCAAGCACCCTTCGGATTGATTGCTGCGGCTATTGCAGGCATTGGATTCTTGATTACTGGTTTTGTAATGTAATATCATTTAAAATGATAAAGACCGGATTTGAAGTAATCATCCGGTCTTTTTATTTTGGAGAAACGGCACAGAAACCATCCCCTGCAATAACTGTTCCCTGTTACTTGTCCCCTAATAATATTCTACCACCACATCTTTTCCTAAAGATTTTAAATGTTTTATGATTTCATCAACCAGTTTTAGCTTTATTCCTAAATCCAGAGGAAACTCAGGATTTTGATGGGCAGGGTTCATCGCTCTTCCTACGAAAAAATGTATACTCGTACTCTCTTCTAAAAGTATTTTGCTTAATCTTGAAACACCATCTTTTCCCTCTAAATTTAAGTTATCCTCCAGTTCGTTATAATGCGACATGTATCTTCGAATACATTCCAACGTTTTCCCTAAAGTCAATACACCTTCTGTTGTCAAGTCAACGCCTTCTAAATTGGCTATAGGGGGTATTGAAGGATGAATATAATCAAAATTTGTCTCCATTTTTTTACCGGTTACTCTACTCACTATTTGAGAAGTGGTCCCACCACACACTACCTTTTTACCTTCTTCTTTTATAAATTTGTTCACTATAATAGAGTCTTTGTCTTTGTCCACCGGAGGTCCAACCATAACATTAACGATTTCAGGTGTCCTGATCTTTACGGTTACAACCGTTGTATCGTCCCCCGGTTTTCTCATGTATAAATCATTGCATACGGAAAGCATATGCTTGGAAACACTGTGAGCAGATAAGTCCGGTTTATACATGGTTTCCAAGTATTCAGCAACATGTTCCCATTCCCATCCCAGGTTAAGAACACCTCCAACACCGGCATGAATGACGCCATCACTGACCATCATGAATACATCGTCGTGAGTCACCTTCAATCTACTCTCCAATAGTCGTCTACCATTTATTTTTCTTTCAGTAGTCTTTATGTCTACTAGTTCACCATTTCTTAATCGGACCACTAAAGGATTATCAAATTGCACCAAATAGGCTTCTTGGCTTTTAAAAATTTGCAATATTGAAAAAGTGCAATAAGCCAGTTCTCTTACTTTACATACCGGCAGAGTATTAGCAATGGTTTCAACCGCTTCATCAATGGTTGCGCCATGCAATAACATGGTTCCAATAATCTTACTGGTCAAAGTGGATAATATACTGGCCTTTACACCGCTGCCTAATCCATCTGCTAAAACAACAATTACGGAATCATCATTTCTAACAATATCTACTTTATCACCACAAAGTTCTTCTCCATACTTATTAATCGCTGAGTAGCTCGCATCTACAAACAAATTCATTTTGTATCCTCACCCATATCTTCTAACATAGAGTGTTTGAGTTTTGTTAAAGCAACTTTAGTTTCTGCCGTTGTCTCACCTAAAAGACTGGCGATTTCTTGCGCTACTCTCATTTGCTTGTTAATAACATTTTGAGCGATTTCTACGGTATCAGATCGAACTTTGTATATATTCTGTTTTTGCTTCTCTTCGCTGGTTATATCTCTTATGAGAAGAATAATCATATTATGTTCTTGCTCCAATAAAATGGATTGCATCACGGTTATGCCATAAGCCTCATAATAGACTTTTTTATCCATAATATTTCTTCCGCTTTTTTTAACATATTCAAAATCAGTACAATCTAATATGTCATAGATACTTTTTCCTTGGACCAAACCCGCTTCAATCCCAAATAATTTTTCAGCTGCCGAATTGAACTCTTGAATATACAGCTCTTGATTTAATGCGAGTATGGCATTAGGTGTAGAACTAATGATAATATTGGATATGGACTCTGCTCTTTCCCGCATATACGGTAAGCACATATGCAAATCAGCCTTATGGTTGTAAACCGCAATCGCTTTTTCTCTGCAAGTAAAATAACCGCATGCACCGCAGTTGAGTTCTTGCTGTTCATTAAACTTTCCGATTTTTTTCAGTATACCTCTAATGGTTTCTTCATTAGGCACATGGCTGACTTTGGATTTATTCATAAATTTCTTTAAAAGAGACATGTCTGTTTTTATACCGGGAGGATTTGAGTTCTTATTATTTTCCAATCCTTTTAAGGCATACTCCGATAATAAGTCATTGGACTCCAGAAAATAACGTGTTTTACTTTTTATTCCCGGACCACCAAGGCACCCCCCAATACAACTGTTCATTTCAATAAAGTAATGATTAATGTTGCCATTTTTTATAGATTCAAGGGTATCAATACATCTATTTAATCCATCTATACTGATACATTTGTACGAATTTCCTTTTTCGGGGCTTAAAGTTTTGATAATCCCTCCCGGTGCAGGATAAAATCTTGCAGCAGGATTGGACATGTTGGTTATTTCATTAATATTCAAAGTATCACTTTCAATTTCTTCATCCTTCATCCAAAAACTCAATTCTTCAAATGTAATAACCGCATCTACTACCCCATCATTTTGCAAGTCATTACATTCCGTTTTCTTAGAAATGCAAGGTCCTATGAACACTACTTTTGTATTGGCGCCATGGGATTTTTTAATCATTTTTGCATGAACGATCATGGGCGATACGACAGGCGCTAATTGCTCCAGAATTTCAGGGTAATATTTTTCAATCAAAGCAGTTACCGTTGGACAACAGGAAGAAATAATATTTTTCATTTCATTTCGGGTTATGAGCTTATCATATTCTTTTGAAACTTCTACAGCGCCTAAAGTCGTTTCTTCAATTACACTAAAACCCAATTGCTTTAAGCTGTTAAACAATGAATTTGTAGTCGTCTGATCAAAAGCAGCTATAAATGACGGTGCTAAACTCACATATACTTTTTCTTTTTGCTTGATATATGCCTTTACCTTATCCAGATCACTTTTTATACTTTTGGCATTTTGCGGACAGACCGAAAGGCAATTACCGCATAAAACACAATCTTCGTCAATAATCTTTGCTTGCTCATCTTTAAATGCAATAGATTTAATAGGGCAGCTACGAATGCATTTATAGCAGTTTTTGCAGTTCGCTTCTTTTAGTTGTATCACACTCATTTTTGCAACCTCTCCATTACATATTTTTTAAAATTTTCTTCAACATTAGAAGGATTCAGATTTTCGATTAACCGGTCTTCTACTTTAGCACATACACCTTTGGTACATTCGCCCAAGCAAAAAGACGCTTTTAGTTCCACCTTGTCTTCTATCTGATACTTTTTAATCATCTCTTGAAAAGCCCTAATGATATAATAAGAACCTTTTAAATGACACGAGCTTCCTACGCAAATATATACCGATATCATTCAATCCCTCCTTCTCTATTTGTTAATATTTTAACAATTTAATTATAATTCTTTATTACTTTCTTGTCAATTTTTCTTTCCTGAAGCATCTTAGTTTCTAACATTTCCAAAAGCTACTCCATTTATCAGTATTATTAATCATGCTGAAAATGACTATATTTGTTAATTTTATAACAACTCACTGTTTCAACTTTATAAAACCAAAAAAAATCACCCTCTTGGGGTGATTCATTTCTACATTTTCATTTTAAATCAGCTTAATTCTAATTCGGAAAGCTTTCTATAAAGCGTTGCTCGGCTCACGCCTAAATCATCTGCTATTTTAAGTTTAGCTTTTTGTGTATTACCGTACTCTTTAAGCTTTTTCATTAATATCTCTCTTTCAAACAAACGTACTTGCTCGTTTAAAGGAAGACCGTTATCTATTATAGTTGTAGTAGAATGGTCGTGACGAGTTAATCTAAGAGGCACTGCATCAAGGCCAATCTTATTGCCAAAAGTCATGTTCACGCCATATTCTACTGCATTTTCTAATTCTCTCACATTTCCATTCCATTCATAGTTTAAATATATTTTCTTAACTTCATCAGAGAAGTCTGTAATATCTTTGTTCATGAAAATATTATATTTTTTAAGAAAGTGCTGCATCAGTAAGAGGATGTCATCTTTTCGTTCTCTTAACGGAGGTATCATTAGAGGAATAACACTCAATCTATAGTATAAATCTTCTCTGAATTTACCTTCTGTTATCATTTCTTCCAGGTCTCTATTGGTTGCCGCAACCACTCTTACATCCACCATAACGGTACGGTTTCCGCCTACCCTTTCAAATCTCATGTTCTGCAATACATGAAGCAGTTTTACCTGCAAATGAATGGGCATGTCGCCTATCTCATCTAAAAAGATGGTGCCACCATTAGCTAATTCAAATTTCCCTATTTTTCCTTTTTCATTAGCACCGGTAAATGCGCCTTTTTCATAGCCGAAGAGTTCACTCTCTAATAAATTCTCAGGAATGGCGCCACAATTAACCGTTACAAACGGCGCCTTAGCTCTTGAACTGGCATAGTGAACGGCTTTAGCAAACATTTCTTTACCTGTTCCGCTTTCTCCCGTAATCAGCACAGTAGAGCTTCCTCTGGAAATCAATAGTGCTTGATTTTTAATTTTACGTATTTCTTCACTTTCCCCAATGATATCGTCAAAGGTGTATTTTAATGTTCTTTGACTCATGTTGTAGACCAATTTTTGCGCTTCTTCAATGTCTCTAAATGAAATAACAGCCCCGGATATCTGGGTAATGTTAATAATCGGTTTCACGGTTACAATAAAATGAAATTTGCCCTTTGAAGTACTGTAGATTTCTTCATTTTCTGTATAGCCTTTTCCTGTTTTCAGTACATCCAGTGCTGTTGCACCCGGCATAAAAACACTTATATGTTTTTTAAGTATTTCATCTCTCGGCGTTTTCAATAATGTTTCGGCTGCTGAATTGCAATGATTGATATACCCCTGCTTGTCCAGCCCTATAATACTTTCATGGACAGTTTCAAGTATGGTATCAATCTCTTCTTTTGATATTTTGAGTTGATCGTACATTTCATTTTGTACGGCTTTAACAGCCAAAAAGTCGGCCATTTTTTCAACAAAGGAAATCATGCTTTTCTTTTTATTAACCAAAAATTTTTTTTGTTTCTCATCAAAAGCTATGAGACCGATAATTCCAATAACTACGTTATCGATTTTTATGGGTGTACAGACTTCTGCCAGCTCAGTGATCTCACCTTGTACACTGGAAGTTCCGTAATTTTCATCCGTCAGAGCATCTTCAACAAATTCTGTAACACCGCTTCTCATAACACGGGCATACAAAAAATTACCGTTTAGCTTTCCAAACTCTTCTTTTGCTCCAATTCTTCTACTGTATGCTCCTGTTCCTCCAATAATGGTTAGATCTTTGTCCACAATCTCTATTTCCACCCCTACAGCTAGTGCAATAGCTTCAGCCACTTGTTGAACGGACTCAGATATTTGAGCAAGTCTTGACATAATAACCCTCCTAATATTTTCAGGACACATAGCTGGTACGCTGTATAGGAACACAGCTAATTCTGTCAGATTATGTCTTAAAACATGGAATTATTCTTATTATATCAAATATTTCGTGATATTGAAACAGCTATTCTCATTTTATAGACTTTTGATCAAATTTTTTGACTATTCTATACCTTTAATTTCCTGCTGCCCGGTTTTACCAATTCTATACCTTCTTTACATATGGGGCAGCTTTCTGAATCATAAGTCGCTATGTCAAGTTTAATAGCTGCATAGACAGGAAAATCCAATTCTTGATCTTGACTTCTTCTATCCACCATACATGCTGCAGCCATCACTTTTCCACCTAGGGATTCGATGATTTTCTTTGCCTCCAATGTTGATTTACCTGTGGTAACCACATCTTCAGCAATTAGTACATTGGCTCCTTTTGGAATTTCAAAGCCTCTTCTAAGCTTCATCTCACGATCTACTCTTTCCGTAAAGATGGCTTCTTTTTTCATTTGTCTTCCCATTTCATAAGCAACTATGACTCCGCCCATTGCAGGACCTACAATGATATCAATATCTAAATTCTTAATTTGTTCTATAACATAACCTATTATTTCTTCGGCATATTCAGGATGCCTCAACACCTTAGCACATTGTACATATCCATTACTATGTTTCCCCGAAGTCAATAAAAAATGCCCTTCCAAAAATGCATCAGACCCTTTTAATATTTCTACAATTCTCTCTCTACTCATAGTTACCCTCCTTGTAATTAGTAATTTATATTCAGACTGTTGAAAAATCTTGGGCAATTGAATACAGGTGTATGAGTATTTGTTTCTTGTGTTAATTTGGTTAGAAAATTTAGATGGCAGATAAGCTATAAAAGTCGTGCACAGACAGGACGTCTGTGAGCAAACTTAAGCCATGGACGGCGGTTGTTTGCGGTTAGACTTTTATAGATTATATGACATCAAATTTTCTCCAAATTAATGCATAAACAAATACTCATAGGCCTGTATTCAATTTTCAACAACATTAGGATTTTCAATCTATTAATTATTCATTATTAATTAGTCAAATATTCATCTACAGCTATAACCGTATGCTCTT
>JAKSCF010000158.1 GCA_022360735.1 Clostridia bacterium | reverse complement strand
GAAAATGATCCAAATGCTCGAGTGGCCGCTGAAACAGCTGTGTCAACCGGACTGGTGCTGGTAGTAGGCGAAGTCACTACAAACTGCTACGTGGATATTCAAAAGCTCATAAGAAGCGTTATTAAAGACATTGGTTACACCAGAGGAAAATATGGTTTTGATGGCGAAAACTGTGCGGTTATAACATCCATCGATGAGCAATCTTCAGATATTGCTATGGGTGTGGATGAAGCACTGGAGTATAAAGAAGGCCAAATGGATGATGCAATAGAAGCTATTGGGGCTGGAGATCAAGGCATTATGTTTGGTTTTGCTTGTAATGAAACGCCGGAATTAATGCCTATGCCTATTTCATTAGCCCATCAATTGGCAAAAAAGCTTACTGAAGTAAGAAAAGATGGCACGTTAGATTACCTGAGACCTGATGGTAAAACACAAGTTACGGTAGAGTATGAGGATGATAAACCGGTTCGTATTGATACGGTCCTTATTTCAACGCAGCACAGTCCAAAAGTAGAGCAAGAGCGCATTAAAAAGGATTTAATAGAAAAGGTTATCAAAACAGTCATTCCATCAGAATTGCTGGATGAAAACACCAAGTACTTTGTAAATCCAACCGGTAGATTTGTTATCGGAGGACCAAAAGGAGATGCAGGTCTAACCGGTAGAAAAATAATTGTTGACACCTATGGCGGATATGCTAGACATGGTGGAGGTGCTTTTTCCGGAAAAGATCCTACGAAAGTGGATAGATCAGCAGCCTATGCTGCTAGATATGTGGCTAAAAACATTGTAGCAGCAGGATTAGCAGATAAATGTGAAATCGAATTAGCCTATGCAATAGGTGTTGCGAAGCCGGTTTCTGTTTTAGTAGAAACCTTTGGAACCGGAAAAATATCGGATGAAAAATTAGCCGGACTCATTGATAAGCACTTTGACTTAAGGCCTGCAGCTATTATTAGAGATCTTGAACTTAGAAGACCTATATACAGACAAGTAGCCGCATATGGGCATTTTGGCCGGACAGATATCGATGTACCTTGGGAAAAGACTGATAAAGCAGAAACTCTAAGAGAAGAGGCAGGATTATAAAGTTAAGATATAAATATGGGGAATAAAATCTTTACAAAAAGATTTTATTCCCTTTTTATCTATTATCAATTTTTAATTGAAACGCCGTGGAACTCAGCATAATTTATAATAAGTGTAATTAATGATATAATTAAAAACAAACTTTGATCAATTATATAATAATTCTAGGAAGGTAGCAGGATGAGAAATAGAATTATATTTATATGTTTTCTTGTAGGTTCTGTTCTTACAATGTTCTTATATCAGCAATCTCAAGAGAAATACGATAAAGGGTACCTAGACTACTTTGGGACCAAAAAAGAGCTGACAGAAGAAGAGAAGGACTGGCTGTCCAATCAGGATAAGCTGGTATTTGGTGCCAATATTTATTTTGCCCCCTTAAGTTATAAAGAAAATGGTGTATACAAAGGTTTTTTTATTGATTATATACAGATATTGTCTGAAGAACTTAAAAAAGATATTGAAATAGTAGATCTAAAGAATAATGAAGCAGAAGAGAAACTGACCAATCAAGAGATCGATTTTTGTATCATGCACTATACTCAGAAAAATGAAGCATTTGCAGAATTTACTCTGCCGATTATTTTAGGTAAAGGTGCTTTATGTACCAAAGCCGATATGAACATCTTAAGCATTAAGGATGTAAAAAATAAAAAGATATTAATGACTGCTGCCGTTAAAGACTTCATCAAAACAAGCGAGAATAAAACAGTGATAGCAGATAACCTAGAATTGGGAGTTAATAAGCTCATTAAAGGGGAAGCAGATGTATTAATAGGTGAAGAAACGGTAGTAGTCTATTACCTTAAAGAAAAAGAAAAATATGACGCATATCGATTTGCACCGACTACTGTGTACAAAAAAAATTATATTATAGGCGTATACGAAGATAATGAACTGTTAAAGAGTATATTAAACAAAACCGTACAAAATATAGCCCTGAAAGGAACGATTAAGGACTTACAGCTTAAATGGTTTGGATTATATTCCTCTTTAAGTCATGAAAATATATCGGATCGAATTGCTATAATAATGCTCATCATCTTTACTGCTATGGCATCTGTTTTTTATTTCTTTTATGAATCCAATAAAAGCTTATATTCTGAGCTGGAACAGCGTATGGAGCAGCTTACAAACAGTAAAAATGATCTTCAAACGACTTTTGATGGGGTTACCTACCAGATGGTAGAGATAAATAAAGAGTTGGAAATCATTAACATCAACAAAGCTTTAAGCAAGCAGCTTAATATGAGCAAGAATAGCATTATAGGAAGTAAGCTTCAGAAAGTGCTTAAGGCGGACCAAGATACTCAAGCGGCATTAGAAAATACTATTCATTCTACCTTCCAAAGCGGCAAAGAGCAAAAGGTTGAAATCAGCTTTGACCGTAAGATTTATGAGGCTTCGACTTTTCCACTCCATGACGCTAAGGATAGAATATATAAGCTGTTATTAATGATGAATGATGTAAGTCGTTCCAGAGCAACAGAAAGACAGATGATTCAGGACAATAAAATGATTGCAATAGGGCAGCTGGCAGCAGGGGTCGCTCATGAAATAAGGAATCCATTGGGACTAATTCGAAACTATTGTTACATATTGAAAAATGGTGGTATAGAAAATGAAGAGGTCCGCAGTAAAGCCTTGGAAGTTATAGAGCGTTCAGTTGAGAAATCAGGGGGAATTATAAATAACTTATTAAACTTTTCCAGAATTTCAAGTGACAAATGGGAAGAAATATATTTGTTTCAATTTATTAATGATTTGATTGTATTTGAAAAGAATTTATTAAAAGAGAATAAAGTGGAGATAGAGCTGGAATGTGATAATAAGAAGCTGATGATTTATACCAACACAGAATCCTTAGAAATAATTATTGTTAACTTAATATCTAACTCAGTAGATGCCATGACCAAAGGCGGAAAAGTGTCCATTTCATGTTATTTGGATCATGATAAGATACATATTCAAATATCAGATGAAGGGGAAGGCATTCCTAAAGAAATTATTGATAATATCTTTAACCCGTTCTTTACCACAAAAAATAATGGAAAAGGCACCGGGCTTGGCCTATATATTGTATATAACGAAGTTCAAAAACTGGGAGGCGAAATACAAGTGGACAGCAAAGTTCATGAAGGGACTGTTTTTACCATAAGACTGCCATATGAAAGGGGTGAATAATGAATGAATCATTTATTTAAAATATTGGTCGTTGATGATGAACAAGATTATCGTGATGTTTTGGACATGCTTCTCAAATCCAAAGGATACGATGTAAAAACTTTTGCCAGAGCAGAAGATGCTTTAGAGGCTATGGAGCAAGAAAATTATGATTTGGTGATATCCGACTTGATCATGCCTGAAATGGATGGAGTAGATTTATTAGAAGCCATAAAAAGCAAGTACCCGGATGTGGTTGTAATCATTATGACTGCTTTTGGAACCATTGAAAATGCAGTGGATGCAATGAAAAAAGGTGCCTTTACATACATTATAAAAGGCAATAGTCCGGAAGAATTACTGATGGAAATAGAAAACATTATGAGCTTTAAGCAACTTAAAGACGAAAACATTTATATGAAGGAGAAAATATCAAACATCGATTATATGCTGGAAAGTAAAAACTTAGAGTATAACCGATTATTAAAAATGGCTGAAAAAGCAGCCAACAGTGATATAAATATTCTTATTACCGGAGAGTCAGGTGCCGGTAAGGAGGTTATTGCTAGGCACATTCATGCAATGAGCCCTAGAAAGAACAATTTGTTCATGGATATTAATTGCCACGCTTTTTCCGACAATCTAT
Organism: Clostridia bacterium; assembly: GCA_022360735.1. Next base: position 2,253 of record JAKSCF010000158.1, on the reverse strand, counting down.
TGGAATCTGAACTCTTTGGACATGAAAAAGGTGCGTTTACAGGAGCGGTTAATAAGCGCATCGGGCGTTTTGAAGCCTCCAACGGCGGCACACTTTTTCTGGACGAAATTGGAGATATATCCTTTTCAACTCAATCAAAGATATTGAGAGCTATAGAAACTAAGAAGATTTATCGGATAGGGAAAAATGAAGCCATACCAGTTAACTTTAGACTGATAACAGCAACCAATAAAAATTTAGAAGAAGAGATCGAGGCAGACAACTTTAGAGAAGATTTATTTTATAGATTAAGCACCATCATATTGGAAATACCTCCATTGAGAAAGAGAAGAGAGGACATATCCCTGCTCATTGATTATTTTCTAAAGAAATGCCAGCTGGAGATGAAAATAAAGATAACCAAGGTAGAAGAAGACGTTTATCAATTTCTAAAAAGCTATCATTATCCGGGGAATATACGTGAATTAAAAAATATAATCGAAAGACTGGTGGTTTTATCCGAAGAAGGGACCATTAAAAAAGAATCATTACCTACTATTAAAGCCAAATCTGAAGAAAATGAATTTATTTTTGAAGGAGGATGTTCCTTAAAAGACGTTAGAAGGGAAATTGAATCTCAGTATATCAAACACACTCTGGGACTGTGTGACAACAACTATGGCAAAACCGCTGTAAAATTAGGTATAAGTAGAAGGCAGCTTTTTAATAAGATGACGGAATATGGGCTAAAAGAAGAGGAGAAATAAAGGTGGTTTTATGAGCGGAGAAAGACATCAACTTAGAAAAGTTATGGGGCGGACAGATGTATTGGCTTTAGCTTTCGGAACCATGATAGGCTGGGGATGGGTAATGCTGGCAGGCTATTGGGTAAAAGAAGCAGGCGTTATGGGTGCGATTATAGCTTTTGTTATTGGTGCGATTATGTGTATTTTCGTTGGGTTAACTTATGCTGAGTTAACACCGGCGTTACCTCTGGCTGGAGGAGAATTGGTATTTGCCTATAGAGGACTAGGTTATTTTTGGTCGTGGGTGACAGGATGGGCAATTACATTTGCTTACGTAGGAGTAGCAGCATGGGAAGGGATTGCCATATCCACAGCCATTAACTATATCTTACCAATTCCTAAACTCGGATATTTATGGGATGTTGCAGGATTTCCTGTATATTTTTCTTGGGCTGCCATTGGAACTTTAGGAGCCATTGTTTTATCAATACTAAACCACTTTGGAGCCAAGCCTGCAGTGATATTTCAGGTAATGGCTACAGTAGGACTAACCTTAGCAGGTATTATTTTCTTATTAGGAGGTGTTGCATTTGGTAGTGTTGCCAACATGGTGCCTACTGTGACAAGTGGTGCTGGAATGGTGGCAGTACTATTAATGGCACCTTCTATGTTTGTAGGTTTTGATGTTATTCCCCAATCAGCTGAGGAGATGAATATTCCTTTAAAACAAATTGCTAATGTTCTAATTATTTCAATTATTATGGCTGCAACATGGTATATTCTAATGATTATCGGTATATCCCTTTGCGCACCGCCAGAAGTAAGAGATGCCGGAACAGTGCCCGTAGCGGATGCTATGGCATATGCATTCAATTCACCAACATTCGGCAAGATTATGATTGCAGGTGCAGTATGTGGGATACTAACCAGCTGGAATGGTTTTATTGTTGGTGCGACCCGTGTTTTATTCGCAATGGGTAGAGCGAAGATGCTTCCTCCCGTATTTGGTAAAGTACATCCAAAATACCAGACGCCTACGGCAGCTATTATTTTAGTTGGTATTCTTTGTTGTTTATCACCATTAATGGGTAAAAATGCGTTAGTCTGGCTTATAAATGCCAGCGCATTTGGGACAGTTATTGCCTATCTGATGGTTTCCACATCCTTTATCATGGTTAGAAAGAAAGAGCCCAATCTTAAAAGACCATTTAAGGTTAAAGATGGCGGAATCATAGGTACGATTGCAGTATTAACTGGTGTATTCTTCTTATGCCTATACTTGCCTATCGGAACCGGTTCATTAGTATGGCCATATGAATGGGGGCTTGTATTCATTTGGTTCATTATAGGTGCGGTTCTTGCAATATTAGCCAAAGGCTCATACTCAAATATTTCACCGGCTGAAAGAGAGTACCTCATGTTTAGTGACGAATACGCCAGGCAAGAAGTGGTTAATGCTGATAAATAAAATTTGATATTACTATAATCTATATTAAAAAAGGTTTTTCTAGCAGGAAGGGCCTTTTCT
>JAKSCF010000159.1 GCA_022360735.1 Clostridia bacterium | reverse complement strand
CTGGCAAGAAACCAGTTTGTATTAGCTGTTATCTCAAGTGTAAAAAAATCTGATTATAATATTCGTTTAATTAGAGAGTAAATTGTCTTCCGTAAAGGAAGATTTACAAAGTTTATTTGAAGAACTGGAAAATAACAGGAAATATTTTATTTTTTAAAAATTAATTTTTCACTATTAAACATCTTTGCAATCACATAGATTAAAAGGCCTGACGTCATAAGCGGTGCTAGGCATGCGGTTATAAATTGGGCCCAAGTGATTTCGAAAGCAAAAATAGCTCTCATAGCTACTGTAGTACCATAAACGGGTATTGCAAATCTCCACAACTCGGGTGTTTGATTTGAAAAAACATTTGAGAAAGCAAGAATAATCACTACCATATATACCGGTACTACTAAAGTACCGGCTTCTTTCATATTTTTTGCAAGCATTGAAGATAAACAAATTAATCCAACGAATAAAAATACAGTTGCTATCATTATTGTAAGCAGCATTAAAAAGTCTTTAAAGCCATATTGTATCACAGAAACTTCTCCTGCCGCCAATATTTGAGGAGCGGTTTTTAATGTAATGAGCATACCTGCAAAATAACATAAGGCCGAGAAAATTGAAATAATACCTAGACTGATGGTTTTTCCCAGTGCAATGTGATATCTTTTTACCGGGGTAACCAGCAGAGTCCCCATTGTCCCCCTTTCTTTTTCTCCTGCAATCATGTCCATACCTATACCCATTCCACCGGAAAACAAGAATAAGGTTAACAGTGCCGGTAAAATCAGACCTATACCTTTTCCTGCCGCTTTCTTCTGATCAAATATATCTTTTCCAGTATTGCCTCTATCAATATCAAAGGCATTAAGATATTCAGGCTTTTCAACTCTTAAGGCTACAATGGCGTTTTCAAACGTATTGAGATAATCCATAAATTGATTATATGCCTTCCGAGAGTATTCTTCACTTGGGTTATGGAATGTATTGATATTAGGGATTACATCAGTCTCCTTATAACGCGATACGCTTTGATAAAGATCCTTTTCGAAAACGATTAATAGCTCAGTTTCTCCTATTAATATGTCTTCTTTTATTTTTTCTAGTTGCTCTTCTTTTTCAACTGATAAAATATTAATATCCTCTGCATCTGTTAACATGCTCATAAATGCATTAGGGGGATTTTTTAAATAAACTTTTGAGATATTAGCACTTATATCTTCTTGCAATCTATCTGCCTGGCTTCCCATAATCGTATATAAGATTATGAATATGACAGGTGGGAGAATAAAAGTTGTTAAGAATAATTTTTTATCTGTAAATACGCGCTTTAATTCTTTTTTTATAATGATATATATACCCTGCATCTATTCTTCACCGCCTCTGCTGTCAACATATAGTTTGAAAAATGCTTCTTCTAAATCTTTTTTTCCTGTTTGTTCCAGTATTTGTTCTAATGTCCCTATTAAAATAATCTTGCCATCTATTAGTATAGCAATTTCATCACATAGCTTCTGTGCCACGTTCATCATATGTGTCGATATAATAACTGTTTTATCAGCATTTTTTAATTCTACTAAATAATCTGTTACATTTTTTGCTGTAACAATATCTAACCCATTGGTGGGTTCATCAAAAATAATAATATCAGGATCATGGACTAAACTTACAGCAATGGACAGCTTTTGTTTCATTCCTGTTGATAGTTCCCCTATTTTTCTTTCTTGGTAACTGTTAATCTCAAATTTTTCAAATAGGATTTCTTTTGTTTTCTCAATGTCTTCTTGTGAAAGTCCATATAAGCTTCCGAAATAATGCATGGTATAGTTAGGTGTAAAAAATTCATCTAATTTTAATTCATTGGTGAGAAAGCATAATTTTTTCCTTACCTTTTCCCCTTCCTTCAGCGCGTTGAGCTTGTCTACATAGATTTCACCTTCAGAAGGTTTTATTAGAGTAGAAATGCATCTTAATGTAGTCGTCTTACCGGCGCCATTGGGCCCTAACAATCCAAATATTTTTCCTGGACTTGCTGAAAAGCTAATACCATCCACCGCTTTTTTAAATTTACTATTCGTTTTTTCCAAAGCCATTTGCTTTTTACTTAACCTGTATATTTTTTTTAGATTTATTGCTTTCAGCACAACCTATTCCTCCTGCTCTTATTAGGTAGTATGAATAAAAACAGCATATTTATTTATATTCTTAGTTCGTAGCACTATAAAATTAATAATTTAACTTTTAAATACGCAGTATCAAAAGATGAGACAATACTTTGCAATTGAATGCAGGTGTATATATATTTGTTTCTTGTGTTAATTTGGTAAGAAAATTTAGGTGGCAGATAAGCTATAAAAGTCGTGCACAGACAGGACGTCTGTGAGCAAATCTTAGCCATGGACGGCGGTTATTTGCGGTTAGGCTTTTATAGTTTATCTGCCATCAAATTTTCTCCAAATTAATGCGAAAACAAATATATATGCACCTGCATTCAATTGCAAAGTATTGTCTCATCTTTTGATACTGCGTATTTAAAAGTTAAATTATTAATTTTATAG
>JAKSCF010000160.1 GCA_022360735.1 Clostridia bacterium | reverse complement strand
TCAATGACTTTAATAATATTAGAAATATTTTTTGAGGAATCTTTAATATCATTCATAGCAGTAAGCATCTCATCCATTTGTGAGTTTCCAGTATGCGCATCTGTTTTAATTTGAATAGATAGATCATTGGCTTTGTTTGCATTCTCAGCATTTTCTCTTGTTTGATCTGCTATTTGCACAATACTTGCAGATATTTCTTCTATAGACCCCGCCTGCTCTGATGCTCCTTGAGAAAGGCTTTGACTGGACGTTGCAACCTGTTTTGCTCCTGATTCTACTTGTTGAGCCGATTCATTAATTTCTGTCAAAATTGTATTGAATTGATTAATGATATAATTAATTGAATCTTTTATCTTTACAAAATCTCCAAGGTATTCTCTTTGGATTTCTATTGCAAAGTCTTTGGCAGCCATATCCGATAATACCTTAGATAATTCTTCTATATAGGATCTGATCTGACTTGTACTTTCTTCTAAGCTGCCATTAATCTTTCTAAAGTTGTTTGCTATTTCTTCAGTATCCTCATCTGATTGTTCTATAAATGTTTTAATATCGAGATTTCCTTGGGCAAACTTTTCAAGATTCTTAACTAGTTTTTCCACTTCACATTTTTGATACTCAGCTTGTTTTTCCGATACAATTTGAGCCTGCTTTATTTGGGTCTGATCAAGGACAATTTCCAGTGCCCCTGTTACGTTGCCTTGTCCATCTGTAATAGGAACAGCAGAGCAATATATATGCATCTGTTTTTCCCCTAAGTTAAATAGATTATCACTGGTCGCTACTTCTTTGTTTTTCATTGTACTATCACACACACATGCTTCAGTACCACAGTCTTGAGTACCCCAATAATCATAACATTTTTTTCCACAGGCAGCATCTTGTTGATCTCCGAACATATCTGCACCGGTTTTATTTAGATAGTTAATATTATATTCATTATCAATAGCCATTACTACGATAGGAAGTGCATCAAAATAGCTGACAAATGAGTCTACAATATGATTAATGCCTTTAGCAATATCTCCCCAACCACCCTCAAGCTGGTCATAATTATTATTCTGTTTGAATTTGCCATTTTCAATATTTTCTATTACTTTATTAATTTCGTTTGAAGTATGATTAATGGTATTGCTCATATGTTGAATACTTTTATTTAATACATCCTTTTCACTTCTGATTGGAATTTCAATATTAAAATTACCGGCTGCAATTTGTTCCGATACAGCAGCCTGCTCTTTAATACCTTCTATCATCTTCTGAAAAGAATCCATTAAATAACCAATTTCATCTTTTCTATTCTGTTGAATCTTAATATCCGTATCCCCTATTGCAATCATATTTGAAGCTTTTACTAATTGATTAATGGGTTTACAGATTACTCTAGAAATTAGCCACCCTAACAATATTGCAAGAACAAAGGCAATACAAATTATGATGGTCATTTTCCTAATAGCATTATCCGTTATTTCAGTATTGTATCTTGCTTGTTCTGCTCCAGCTGATGTATTTTTATTACACATAGTGTCTAACATGTCAATCAATTGATATTCCAAATCATGGAGCTTTCCTGTATCAATACTTTTCCAAGCTTGATCAACATTCCCCAATATAATGTCATTTGCTACTTGATCCAGCACTTGATTATATTGACTGTATACACCTTTAAACTGTTCAAAAACGGTCTTCATTTCTTCATTATTGATAATTCTGGCTTCATAGTCCTTTAGAAACCCTTCGTTGCTATCTCTTTTTTCTACAATTTTGTTGTACTCTTTTTCAATTCTTGGAATATTGTCAAACAAGAGCATCTCTCTAATATCTACTCTTGTACGTTGAAAGGATTCGCTAAATTGAGCCAATATACTGATAGGTACCGTCATTTCTTCATACAGTATTGTATCGTTATCATCTACTGTTCTAATATCAATAATACCAATAGTTCCTATTGCTGCAGCTAAACACGCAACTATAACAAAACCTACTATAATCTTTGTTCTAATTTTTCGATTTAAATACCAAAACATCTTATTTCCCCTTCTGATTGTATTTTGTTTTAAAAAAAGTTTAAAGTTTAAACTTTAAACTATATTTGCCTATTCTTTAAAATAAACACACCCCTTTCATGATAGAATTTTTTGCTGGAACCTATCTACCATTTTTGAAAACCCAGCAGCGTGTCACTTATTTAAAACAAACGTTTGCTTTAAAATAGTTAACACTATTCTAAATATTCATATAATAGAATATAGCATTTTTAGACAATATTCAACATATTTTGTCATTTTTTTAACATTTATATATTTTTCACTTAATTAAAGTAAAATAATGTATTTTGGTGTATAAATATATATTTTGGCCAAAAAATATAATTGTTTCTATTATAATATTTGGGTAAAAAAATAACAGGAGTCAACAAAAAAATGAGAGCAGTTAACTTGCTCTCATTTGCATTACAGAACGATGATTTATAAAAATTTCCCGCTTTCTCCTTTAAACCCAGGCACACAAACCGTTGCCCGTAAGTTTTTAAGGCTTGCGATTCTATCCACATTTTGTGCATCGCTTTCCAATAATTCGATTTCTTCCCATATATCAATTAATACACGACGTAAATTATAGAACTCCATTAACCGTTCATTCACCTTATAATGGGGATGGGTTTTTTGGTATAAGCTTAATAACTGTTCCCATCGAGGTTGTTGATAAAAAGCAAATAAATCCGCTTCCACAGGTGCTAATAATAAATTATCGAAATCCAATAAATGCACACT
>JAKSCF010000762.1 GCA_022360735.1 Clostridia bacterium | reverse complement strand
GCGTTTAAAAGATGAGCATCTTTTACCATCTCCCGTACATCGTCTTTAGATGCTATATTGCCTAAAGGAAAAAGAACGTGTTTTAGAATATCTTGGTTTAAATTATAAAGCATATAGGTTTGATCTTTTTTATGGCCAACGGTTTTTTAATGACATATTCTTGAATCTTATCATTGAATTCTATACAGGCATAGTGTCCTGAAGCAATATAATAAATACCCAGTTTTTGTGCCTCTTTCAACATAATACTAAATTTAATAAATTTATTACATTGTACACATGGATTGGGTGTGCATCCTTGAATATACTCTTTATAAAGATAGTCCTTAACTTTCTGTTTAAAAATATGAGAAACATCTAAAGTTAGAAGGGGCATGTCCAACTGTTGAGCCACATCTGATGCTTTTTTTTGAGTTTCTGAAGATTTACCATGAACATCAAGAAAAAGACCATGAACGTCATATCCATTTTTTTTAAAATTAAAGCTGTGGCGGTACTATCCACACCGCCACTAAAACCTAATAATACTTTGTTTTTATCTAAAGTCATAACATCACACTCATTTACTATTCATCATGATCATCATGTGGATCATAATCAGGATCAAATCCCTTTAATCCTTCAAATTCTAAATTATTTTCCTTTGCATAATTATAGATTGCTTTTTTAATAGCTTGTTCGGATAAGACAGAACAATGTACTTTTTGACTTGGTAGTCCGCCCAGTTCTTCAACGACTTGGGCATTGGTTAATTTTAACGCTTCTTCTATTGTTTTGCCCTTTATCATATCGGTAGCAACACTTGATGAAGCTATGGCAGAACCACACCCAAATGTTTTAAATTTTACATCCTTTATAATATTATCCTCTATCTTGAGAAAAATTTGCATAATATCACCACAAACAGGACTTCCAATTGTTCCTTCTGCAGTTGGATTTTCCATATCACCAGCATTGTGTGGATTCATAAAATGCTCTATCACTTTTTCGTTAAACATTAAGCTCACCCTTTCTTTTTATAATACGGAGAAATACTTCTATATTTTTCTATAATAGTAGTCAAAACTTCTATAACGTAATCTAGGTCTTCTTTTGTTGTGAAATCTCCCACAGTAAATCGGATAGATGTTAAAGCATCTTCCAGCGGTATTCCTAAAGCTTGTAAAACATGTGATGCTTGAAAAGAACTGGATGAACAGGCCGAACCGCTTGAAGCGCTAATCCCTTGAACATCTAAATATAACAATATCGTTTCACCTTCTACATACGGAAAAGTCATATTAATATTTCCAGGCAACCTTTGCTCGGCATGGCCGTTAAGAGAAACTAGATCGATATTATCCAAAACTTTTTTTATAAAATAATCTCTCAATTCAGTCAGTTGTGCAATATGCTCATGAAGGTTAGTTTTAGCCAGTTCAGCTGCTTTTCCAAAGCCGATTATTCCAGCTACATTTTCTGTCCCGGCTCTTTTCTTCAATTCTTGTGATCCACCATGTAAATATTTAGTTAACTTGACTTTTCTATTGATATATAAAGCACCAATACCTTTTGGTCCATATATCTTATGTGCTGACATGGAAAGCATGTCAATATTCATTTCATCAACATCAATCTCTACGTTTCCCAAAGCTTGAACAGCATCTGTATGAAAAAGAATACCATGTTCTTTTGCAATGGCTCCAATTTCTTTTATGGGCTGAATGGTACCTACTTCATTATTAGCAAACATAATACTTATCAATATGGTGGTAGGTTGAATAGCTGCTTTTAAATCGTCTAATCTAACTCTCCCGTACCGATCTACATCTAAGTAAGTTACATCAAATCCATTTTCTTCTAAATACTCACATGTGTGTATCAATGCATGGTGCTCAATTTTAGTCGTAATAATATGGTTACCCTTACCCTTATTTTTATATAAATATGCAGCATTTTTAACTGCCCAATTATCTGCTTCTGTTCCTCCTGAGGTAAAAATAATTTGTTGTTCTTTTGCTCCGATTAAGTCTGCTACTTGCTTTCTAGCCTTACTGACAGCTTCTTTAGCATTACGGCCTTTTCTATAAAGACTGGATGGGTTACCGAATTCTTCAGAAAAGAAAGGTAACATGGCATCAAGCACTTCTTTTTTTACAGGTGTTGTTGCAGAGTAATCCAAGTATACTTCTTTCATTTATTTTCATCTCCCTTTTCATCATTTATTAAATCTTGAAGTGTCATATTATTAACGACTTGACTGATGCTGTCATTAATTTTTTTAAATACTGATCGTGTAACACATGAAGTTGCATTATAACAATGATCATTTTCCTCCACACAGTCCGTGGGAGCATATGAACCCTCTAAGGACCTTATAATTTCTCCCACACTAATACTGCTGGGTTCTCGTGCCAGAGAATATCCCCCATGAGGTCCACGTGTACTTTTGATCAATTTATCTTTTTTTAATAATGCGATAATTTGTTCTAAATAACTTAATGATATGTCATACTTTTCAGCAATATTGTTTAAAGATATAGGCTTTTTATTTGCATTTAAGCCTATTTCGTATATTGCTTTCAATCCATATCTGGTCTTAGACGAAAGCCACATTTTATCCTCCTCTAGCTCTAACATATTATTGTTAGACTGGTAAACACTTATTTTTCAACCGGTTAGTGTCTTTTAAATTAATTCCCAGTAATGTACTAGGAATTCATACTAAGTATAGTATACCCAGGATTTAATGTCAAGAAACAATGTTAAATAAAAAAAAATTTCTTCTAATCCTTATTTTTAGAATTCAAAGAAATTTCTTTTTCAATGACTTTGTTTTTTTACGTTATGACTTGGTAATCAATGAGTTTATAACTCCCTTTATTAAATTTTTTAAAATGAAATGAATAGATGCTTTCTTCTACATATATATCCATCAAGCCCTCTACAACCCAAACAATATGTGCATTAAATGTCATATCATCTTTTTCGATTTTTAAGTCATTAATCTCTAAAATGTGCATTTCTTTAATGATATCAATATTTGTCGGAAAATCATTAATATCTTTAATAAAATCTGTATCGGATTCCAATAAAGGGTCATCTAATATTTGCTTTAATAATTGATATGCCTCTTCTTGATTCAATTGACCTTCCGTTGCTTGATTAATGATATCCGTACGCTGGTTCATAATATATGATAACGTTTTTTCTGCATTTTTATATTGATAACCGTTGTTTATGGTTACAATCAAAATTGCCAAGAAAACAAAGACAAAAAAATAAATGATATATCTTTTCAATAGAAGCAAGTCCTTTCTATTATGTTTAGATATATCATAAACTTTCCATAATGAGAAATGTGTTACAAACTGTTGTCATTTTGTAACTAATTTTCAGTACTTTCATCGCCTTCAACAAATTTTATATTATCCAATTGTTTTCTGAAATTATTTCTGAAATTTGTAAGATACTCTTGACGCAGCTCAGTTTGCTCCATTTTTTCTTCTTTCGATAAACCTTCTGTTTTAGCTTTTTTAGCTAAACAATTGATTCTTTCAAGTTTTTCTTTTGACACCATATTATCACTCCGTTTATCTCGTAATCAATGATATTATAACAAAGTGAAATAAAAAGTCAAAAGTATTAAATTGAATTTTTTAAAACAGCCCCTTTCCAAACGCTATCCACCAACATGCTATACCGACGCAAATATTTGCTGTTGCTTTTTATTGGAATCGGCTGCCACCCTTCTGCTCTCCTCTTCAATTCTTCTTCGGATATTTTCAACTCAATACTGCGATTTGGTATGTCTATTGAAATCATATCTCCATCCTGAACGAATGCAATAGGCCCGCCTTCTGCGGCTTCTGGTGCCACGTGCCCAATACAAGGTCCTCTTGTTCCGCCTGAAAAACGTCAGTCGGTAATCAGTGCGGTAGAATCTCCTAACCCCAGACCGACTAATATTGTTGTGGCAGTCAGCATTTCACGCATACCCGGTCCTCCTTTTGGCCCTTCGTATCGGATGATAATGACTTCTCCTTTATTAATTTTTCCGTTTAACATGGCCTGTACGGCAGCTTCTTCTGAATTATAAACTTTGGCTGCACCGGTATGCACTTTCATGGATTGGTTAACAGCCGATTGCTTAACTACTGATCCCTCAGGTGCCAAATTCCCCTTAAGAATAGCAAGGCTCCCTTGTTGATATAATGGTTGTTGTAAGCTGGTAATCACATTATAATCCTGGTTACGGCAGTCTTTGATTATTTCTGCCCAGCACTTGCCGGAAACGGTTTGAGCTTCCAAATTAAGATGTTTGCTGCCCAGTTCTTTTATAACTGCAGGTATGCCTCCTGCTAAATCAAAATCAAAGAGCGTATATTTTCCCGACGGTTTCACATTGACAATATGAGGTGTGCTTTTGCTTATCCTTTCAAAGTCATCCGGTTTTACACTCAGTCCGTATTCATCAGCAATTGCTGGGAGATGTATGGTTGAGTTGGTAGAGCCCCCTATGGCCATATCAACCACTAATGCATTGTTAATGGATGCTTTATTGACAATATCTTTTGGTTTGATATCTTTCTTAACCAAATCCATCACCAGGATACCACTCATCTTTGCTTCCCTCAGCTTTCGGGAATAAACGGCGTGAGTGGTAGCTGTTTTTGTAACGGTTAACCCCAAAACTTCAGCAAGACATGACATGGTATTTGCAGTTCCCATCATGGAACAAGAGCCGACTGTAGGGCAAATATTGTCTTCCATTTCTTTAAAATCGCTTAATGACATTT
>JAKSCF010000607.1 GCA_022360735.1 Clostridia bacterium | reverse complement strand
TGAATTTTAATGGCGAATGCATGGTTTGAAAACTTAGGGAAAAAATAAACTATATTAAATAAAGTGATAAGGGTAAGGTGATGATTTGAAAGCTTTTATTCCGGAAGAAGTTGTTATGAATCCCAGAGCTTTAGAGTATGAAACGGGAAAAAAGGTAAGAGCATATTTTGAAAATTTGGGTGTACCCATTTTGATATCCAATCGAGTCAAGATTGAAGGGGATACACCTTCAAAACTTTATCAGCGTTCTAAAAAAACAGTATTCATTACTTTAAATAAGGAAAAAAAATTAAGACCGTGTTCGCCGTCAGCAGATTATCAATTTTCACTTTCAAGCTCATGTCCGGGTCATTGTGAATATTGCTATCTTCAAACGACTCAAGGAGAGAAACCCTATATTAGAGTATTTGTCAATATTGATGAAATATTTCAAGTCATTCAACAACATATGGATGATCATGATTCTGATATAACGACTTTTGAATGCAGCAGTATTACTGATCCTATACCCTTTGAACCAATGACAGGAAGTTTGAAAAAATGTATTGAATTTTTTGGAGAAAGCCGGCAAGGGAGACTCAGATTTGTTACCAAATATCATATGGTGGACAGTTTGCTGGATGCAAAACACAATGGCCATACTACTTTTAGATTCAGTGTCAATACAGATCCTATCATTCAACAATATGAACATGTTACTTCTACACTGGACCAACGCATATTAGCGGCTAAGAAGGCAGCTGAAGCAGGATATACGTTAGGCTTTATTCTGGCGCCCATTATGAGATATGACGGCTGGAAAAAAGATTATGAAAGGTTAATTCTAAATATCAAAGAACAATTACCTGATGATTCATTAAATATATCTTTTGAATTAATTCAGCATAGATATACTGAGACAGCTAAGAATTTAATCACCTCCAGGTTTCCCAATACTAAACTGGATATGAATGATGAAAATCGTCAATTAAAATGGGGACCGTATGGTAAATTTAAGTATGTTTATAAAAAAGAAGACAGCCTTGAAATCAAGACCTATATTTCTGAGTTGATACAGGAACATTTCAAAAATGGAAGTATTGAGTATTTTACTTGATTTAAGATTTAGGCGGTATGCCTACAGGATACCGGCTAAAGAAATGTGGTACAGCTTTAAATTTTACCACAGTATAGAATCCTTGATCATGTTGTTGTACAATAAGGTTAAGGATTTTTTAATGATAGGAAAGGTACTTTTTATGAGGCTGACTCAAAATTTTCAATATATCCGAAGTATGGAAATATTACATGATAAGATTAAGAATAAAAATAAATATCCATTCTGTTTACCGGCAGTTAAGGTTTTATCTAAGCTTGATTTTCATCCGAGAGTAACTTTTATTATTGGAGAAAATGGAGCAGGTAAATCAACCTTGTTAGAGGCCATCGCTGTTGCTTATGGCTTTAACCCTGAAGGTGGAACAAAGAACTTTAATTTTTCATCATGGGCTTCTCATTCAGAACTGCATAGTTTTCTTAAATTGGTAAAAGGAATAACAAAGCCAAAAGATGGTTTTTTTCTTAGAGCTGAAAGCTTCTATAACCTAGCTTCAACAATAGAAGAACTTGATAAACAAAAAGGTGGTAAGCCTATCATTAATTCTTATGGCGGGCGCTCTTTACACGAACAGTCTCATGGCGAATCTTTTTTTTCAGTCTTTATGAACAGG
>JAKSCF010000208.1 GCA_022360735.1 Clostridia bacterium | reverse complement strand
TATGATGTGAAAATGAGTGAAATACATGGTATGGCTCAAAGAGGCGGGGCAGTTTCTTCTCAAGTCAGATATGGAACCAAAGTGGAGTCGCCTGTCATTGAAATTGGAGGAGCAGATATACTGGTTTCTTTCGAGAAGATGGAAGCTCTAAGGTGGCTTGAATATTTAAAACCTAATGGAAGCGTTATTGTCAATGATTATGAAATCAACTCGGCACCCATTCTCTCAGGAAAAGTTGATTATCCCAATGACATTATTGAAGAGCTATCAAGCAAAGTAAAAACAACAGTTGTAGACGCAGCAAAGCATGCTGTAAATCTTGGAAATACAAAGGTCATGAATGTTATATTATTAGGAACGATTATCCAATCAATGGGGTTGAACGATATCAACTGGGAGAGCATCATTAGAAAAAATGTAAAAGAAAAATTCATTGATATCAATTTAAAAGCTTTGGAAGTTGGTAGGCACTTTTTAGAAAAATAGAATGGCGTAACCTATAGTGTAGGCTATTGGTATAGATTGATATTCTAGAATAGAGGTGGGGCATATGAAGAAAGGAGATGTTTTATGGGCATTGGCACTTGGTATTGTGGCAATGATTGTGATAAATCCTTCAACACACGAATCGTTCATCCTTTTTACAAATGCACATCCTTATATAGCAGCTTTTATTAAGTTTAGTATTCTGGCCACTATGGGAGAATGGGTTGCTGTAAGGATAAGTTCAAAATGTTGGATTATTCCTAAAGGAGTGCTTTATAGAACGTTAATATGGGGTTTTTTGGGTATCTTTATTACATTGATGTTTCAAATATTTTTAGCTGGGGTAAAAAGTGGGATTTCCAATGGTTATCTCCCGGGAGGAGAATCAAAATTTGCCATAGCGTTTTTCGTTAGCTGTATTATGAATCTTACTTTTGCCCCTGTTTTTATGGCATTTCATCGGTATACAGATACTTATATTGATTTACGATATAATGGAAGAAGAAATATTGCGGTTACAGATGTAGTATCAGAAATTGATTGGAATGGTTTTGTATCATTTGTGTTAATTAAAACCATACCATTTTTTTGGATACCTGCTCATACCATTACTTTTCTTCTTCCTTCTGAATACAGAGTTTTATTTGCGGCAATGTTATCCTTAGCATTAGGGGTAATACTAGCCTTTGGCAAAAGAAAACAAAAAGAGGTGAAAGGAGTATAAAAAATGAACCATATGATTCTAGCTATTAATCCAGGGTCAACTTCCACAAAAATTGCTTTATATGAAAATGAAAAAGAGTTATTTCGTGAAACGTTGGATCATTCTGTTGAAGAGATTGAAAAGTACAGTAAAGTTGAAGAACAATTTGAGATGAGAAAAAATATAGTGATTGAAGTTCTTAAAAATCATGGCTATGACGTTTCCATATTATCTGCTGTTGTTGGCAGAGGCGGCATGCTGCCACCGGTTCATGCCGGGGGATATCTTGTCAATCAATGTATGAAGGATAGAATTATTAAAGGTCCTATCCGATCACATGCTTCTAATTTAGGTGCATTGATTGCAGCATCCATTGCAGAGCCGCTACAAATACCTGCTTATATATATGATGCAGTTTCTTCCGACGAACTTAAAGAAGTGGCAAAGGTAACGGGCATACCGGAGATTGTCAGACAAAGTTTTTGCCATGTTCTTAACAGTAAGGCAACAGCTCGAAAGGTTGCTGAATCTCATGGCAAACGTTATGATGAGATGAATTTTGTTGTGGCACATATGGGTGGTGGAATATCTGTTAGCGCTCATGAAAAAGGGCGAATTGTAGACGTCATAACCGATGATGCAGGACCATTTTCACCGGAACGTTCCGGCAGTATTCCTCTGCTTTATATAGTAGATTTGTGCTACAGTGGAAAATACAAAAAAAAAGAAATGCTTAAAAAATTAAGAGGAATGGGAGGTATAAAGGCGCATCTAGGTACCCATGATTTAAGAGAAGTTGAAAAAATGATATCCGATGGTAATGAAAAGGCTAAACTCATATTTGAAGCTCAAGCCTATCAGATTGTAAAAGGAATAGGCGAATTATCCCCCGTACTTAAAGGAAACATTGATGCTATTATTTTGACAGGGGGCTTGGCATATTCAAAAAAGCTGACTCAAAGGATAACGGAATACGTTGGTTTTATTGCGCCAATAGAAATTGTACCCGGTGAAAATGAATTGGAATCGCTTGCTTTCGGGGCCCTTCGTATATTGCGCGGCGAGGAAAGTGTCAATGAATATGTAGACTTTATTTAGATAGTTTATCGGCAATGCAGGATGCTGTATATGAATTGGGCTTAATGACACAGCGAAATCCTGCTTGATTGACCCAGCCTGTAATCTCTTGAACCATTGTATAAGTTTTACCTTTCTTATTTTTGCCTATATCTGAGTGAATTTCAATTTCTTGAGTAATGCCATATTGTGCCAATAGTTGGGATAATTCAATAGCTAAATCCAAGCTCCAAGAAGTCTCATAGTATATTTTCTCTCGTATACTTGGCATCTTAGGCACTATTTTTTCATCACTAAAGAATATACCACCCTTCCCAATTATGTGAACGGATACTGCAATAACTACTTTTGTTAAGTTTGTGCTTTGTGAATCAGTACCAATACTAATTTGGTATTGATCATTAGGGTTTTGTTGAATATAGTTATTTATGATTTCGGCCATTT
Source organism: Clostridia bacterium (assembly GCA_022360735.1). Next base: position 3,967 of record JAKSCF010000208.1, on the reverse strand, counting down.
CCTCTATAGATACTTCACCATTGGTTTGATTTTTCAAAATTGACACCTCTTTCTAGTAATGCTGCCATAATTTGTCCCTACTTATAGCTATATGTACAAAGCTATTTAAGTATACTTTTTTAGTAAAATAAAAAAGTAATTCAGCTGTAAGGAGAAATTAAACAGCTCATCTATACCAATATAGTATCATAAAACAAGAACATATAGATGCAGGAGAACACAATATTAAATAATCATAACATTACAAAACTAATTTTGGATAATCATTTTTGGTTTAAAGGCAATGGTGGATATATGATATAATAAGCATAATCTAAATGTTTGGAGAAATTTATAGCATGTTAAAAGTAATTATTGCTGAAAAACCTTCAGTTGCAAGAAATATAGCAGAAGCGGTAAGTTCAAAATCAAAAAAAGATGGTTACTTTGAAGGACCATCTTATATTGTGACATGGGCTTTTGGGCACTTATTAGAATTATTGGATTCTAAAGAGTACGATGAAAAAATGACCGGTTGGAGACTTGAAAATTATCCTTTTATTCCAACTGAGTTTTTATATAAAATTAAAGTTGATCCCATGAATAGAAGCCAAACGGAGCCAGGGGCAGAAAAGCAGATGAATACTATAAAATCATTAATTGAGAGAGAAGATGTAGATGGTGTAATCTCAGCTTGTGACTATGATAGAGAAGGACAAATTATTGGGGATATTATATTAGAATATCTTAAGGTTGAGAAAGATGTGGACAGGTTATTGCTTAACGAATGGACGGCAGATGAAGTTAAAAACGGACTAAAAAAACGCATTTCCAATAAACAAATGCAGCCTTTAAGGGATGCGGGGATCAGCAGGCAATGGGCAGATTGGGCCATAGGTATTAATCTTACATCGGTAGCAACCCTTAAGTACCAAAGAGGTGCGGGAAAGGCTCTGAATATTGGCAGAGTGTTACTGCCTACCTTAAAAATTGTTTACGATAGAGATAAAGAAATAGAGAATTTCGTTTCTGAAGAATTTCATAAGCTGACGGGCTTTTTTAAGACACAAGAAGAGTTGGAATTTGAAGCCGCATATGTAAAAGGTAAAGAAGAAAAGTTTACGGAAAAAGCCCCTTTGGAAAAAATAGTACAAGCCATAAAAGGTCAAAAGGGAATGATTACTGATAAGCAAGCGGAAAAGAAAAAAGAATATCCCCCCAGTCTTTTTAATTTATCCAACTTGCAAGGGTATGTTACAAGTAAACAAAAAGGCTGGACCTCCGACAAGGTGTTAAAAGTGGCACAAGGTTTATACGAAAAGAAAATGATTACATATCCAAGAACAGCCAGTATGGCCTTGGAGGAGACTTTAACGTCAAAAGCAAAAAGAGTATTGGATGTGGTTAAGAAGGGATTGCCTTATGAAAATGAAGTGGTGTTTACGGATTCTAAAAGAGTTTTTGATAATAAAAAGGTAGAAAGTCACAGTGCTATTATTCCAACCTATATATTACCTAAAAATTTATCACCAGATGAGCAAGTGGTATATGATGCAGTTAAAAACCGATTTGTTATGCAGTTCATGCCTGTTGCTGAGCATGAGGAAGCAGGTATTGTAACGGAATTTCAAGGAATAGAGGGGCAATTTGTTTCAAAAGGCAGAGTGCAGTTAATAAAAGGATGGAAAAAGGTTGAAAATATCCAATCCAAAGATAAAGTACTACCCAATGTAAACATAGGAGATGCGGTTACTCTAAAAAAATCCAAAATCGATACCAAAGGAACGAAACCGCCTAAGAGACATACTGAAAAAACATTATTAAGAGTTATGGAAACCTGCGGAAAGAAATATAAAGATGACAACAGCGATGAAATGATAGATGCTATTCTTAGTGGGTTCAGCATTGGTACACCTGCCACTAGAGCGGAAACCATTAATAAGCTTAAGAGTGTGGGTTATATTGGGACTAAAGGCAAATCATTATTTGTAACAGACATGGGGAGACGAATGGTAGAGTGCTTTCCCATTAAAGAACTGTTTGACCTTGAGTACACAGGTAAGCTTGAAAAAACGCTGTCTGAGATTGGAAAAGGAAAATATCTTAAGGATGATTTTTTAAATACAATATATGTTTTTATAGAAGAATCCGTTGATAGAATAAAAAAAGATGCATTTCATGTCATCAACACTATAGAATCCAATCAAAAGGATAAGGTAATAGAGTCTTTAGGCAAATGTCCTGTATGCGGCAGTGATGTTATCGAAGGACAAAAAGGTTTTGGGTGCAGTAATTGGCGAGGCGGCTGTAAATTTATTATTTGGAAAAACGATAAATTTCTGGCTTCCTTAAGAGTCAAGATAACCAAAGATACAGTGGTTAACTTATTGGAACACGGACGTGTATTAGGCAGAGGCCTAACCAGTAAGAAGGGCAATAAATTTGATGCTATTTTATCCTATGAGAAAAATGAGGATAAAGAGCATTTTAGTTGGAAAATGGAATTTCAGTAAAAAATGCTATTGACGACTAACAATGGTAGAGGGCATTCATTAAGATTTGGAAAGAAAGTTTTCATTGTATATAATAGTTTAGAATAAAGCATTGAAAAGATATGAAGGGGATGTTGATGAGGAAGCGTGTAATAGAACAAGAGGATATAATATTTTGCTTAACAGAAATAAAGGATTTAGACCAGGTCATGACTATTGAGGGAGATAAATCAAATAACGGATTCGTATACCAATGGACTAAAGAACAGCATATTGAAACCATTGAATCGGATGATTGGCTGCATTTACTTTTAATCCATAAAGCATCACAAAATATCATAGGCTATATACTTTTAGAGGGTATAAAGAATGAACATAAAAGTATAGAGTTAACACGAATTACAATTAAAGAAAAAGGCAGGGGATATGGAAGAAAAGCATTAGAACTCATTAAAAAGCTATGTTTTGAAGAGTTGGGATGTCACAGGTTGTGGTTAGATGTATTTGAAGAGAATAAGGGCGCTATCCATCTCTATGAAAAAGCAGAGTTTAAGTATGAAGGAACTTTAAGAGATTGTAAAAAGTATGGCGAGAAATACTATTCAATGCGAATAATGTCAATGTTGTATCAGGAATATGTTCTAATATAACCATCAAAAATATGCTATAATAAACAATAAAATATAAAACAGCTGGTGATGATAATGGAAGATATATTAAGAAAAATGAATGATACCATTACTAAGTATGCGAATGTTTTATCACAAGTCTTAAAAGTCGACATTGAGATACTTGATAATAAATTAAACAGAATTGCCGGTACCGGTAGATATGACGGAGAAGTCAATGTCAATATATCCAATGAAGCTTTTGTTAATAAAAGGGTCATTGTAACAGGGGAAAAACAAATTATTGAGAACCCCGGTCAACACGAGTTGTGTATGGCGTGTCCTAAAAGAAATCAATGTAAAGAAATATTTGAAATGAGTACACCCATAAAAATAGAGAATGAAGTGATTGGGGTAATCGGCTTTGTTTGTTTTACGGAAAAACAAAAACAACATATATTAAATAACTTTATTATTTTTGATGAATTTCTCGACCACATTTCTGACTTGATATCATCAAAGGTTCTGGAAACCATTGAAAACGAGAGAAATTTAGTGATTATTGAACTCTTCAATAGTATCATAGACAAAATTGAAGAAGGTGTTTTGGTTTTTGATGAGCATTATTATATCTCTAAAATGAACTCAAAGGCCAAAGAAATACTAAAAATGGATTTAGATGATTTTAAAATAGAGCATATAGAATTAAAAGAAACCGGAAACCAAATATTGAATTATCTGGAGTACGGCTTAAAGATCAATGATAAAATATATGATTTAGCGGGAAATTACCATAATATTAACATTGGCGACTATTATAAGATTTTCATTTTCAGAGATGCTAAGCAATTAAAAGAAAATGTTTTAGCTTTAACAGCGGTAAAAGGC
>JAKSCF010000499.1 GCA_022360735.1 Clostridia bacterium | reverse complement strand
TCTGCAATTTATGGGTTTGGATTACCGAACTGAAGAAAAATTAGTCAAATATATATTTCAAAAGATGCGTGAGCAGTTAAAAGTTAGATAAAAAAGGGAGTGCTTTGATTGACACTTAATGATTATAGTATAAAAGATGAGAAGCAAATAATAAAGTATCTTCCTTTAGTTCAAAGCATAGTAGACAAAATGATTATTAACTTTAGACAAGGAATGGAACGAGACGATTACATCACTTTAGGCGTTATCGGCCTAATGGAAGCATTGGATAAGTATAATCCTTCCTTAAATGTGTCTTTTGAGCACTATGCAAAATGGAGAATCAAAGGTGCTATATACGATGAATTAAGAAAAAGCGGAAGCATATCAAGAAATAGAATGGATAAGCTGAATCAGATGTATAAAGCCAAAACCCACTTACAGCAGGAATTAATGAGAGAGCCTACGGATCAAGATATTTGTGAGTATTTGGAGATTAATATAAAAGAGCTGCATGGCATATATGAAACGGCACATTACTTATCATATACTTTTTTAGAGGAGACTCTGGTGATCAAAGATGACGAGTATACATTAATGGAGCTGATTGAAGATAAAGAGGCCATAAGCCCTCAGGAAAAAATGGAAGAAGAAGAGCTGAAAATGCAATTGAGCCAGTCCATTGAAAAGCTTTCTGAAAAGGAACAAATCATCTTAAATCTTTATTATAAAGAAGAATTACCATTAAAGGAAATTGCACTGGTACTGGATGTATCCATATCAAGAGTATCTCAAATTCATGGAAAGCTTTTGTTGAAATTAAGGAATATTATGCAAAATAGCAAAGGGGTGTAGCATGATGTTTTATGTTATTTTTGCAATAGGTGCTATTATATTTACTTATGGATATATGAAAAACAGAAAAGAGAAAGAAGCGTTTAAAGTATACTATCAACAAGCATCTCAACAGGAAAAAGAAATTAATCTAGTGAATCACACACTTGAAGAAGAGAAATTTAAAAATGAGATAAATGGCTTGGAAAGAGAAGTGACTAGATTAAAAAGCATTATGAATTCAAGAAGTACAATAGATGATGATAAGAAGAAAACCATTATAAAAGAAAAGCAAGTTGAAAAAAAGAAAGACCCCATTTCCTATCAAGAGCTTATTCAACAGTTTAAAAATGCAGACGAAGATCAAAACATAGAAGAATTATCTAAAGAGATGGAAATCGGTAAGGGGGAATTACAATTATTAAAAAACTTATCCCAAAAATGAAGAAGGCTGTCAATCCAAGCATGATGATGGGGATTGGCATTGGTCTCATGATTTCCAGTTTAGTATGGGCAGGTTATCAAAATTCGTTGTATTCAGCTTACCAAATAGAAAAAAGAGCACGGCAGCTAGGCATGAAATATCCCAGTGAAATTCGGGTATTGGAGAATAATGAGTTAGGAGGAGATTCAAAATGATGAGAGCGCTTTTTACAGCTGCTTCAGGGATGATTGTTCAAGAAAAAAGGCAGATGAATGTTTCCAATAACTTAGCGAATACAAGCACAACAGGCTTTAAATTTCATGATTTAATCACAAAAGAAACCGACCAATCCATCATACAAAATAGAGAAAAAACCGGCACAGGACAGCGATATATGCGCAAAATCGGCGAACTTGGCCTTGGTGCGGAAGTAGATGAGCTGTTCATAGACTACGAACAAGGGGCCTTGGAGGAAACCGACAGAGCAACAGATTTTGCTTTACAAGGTGAAGGGTTTTTCAAAATACGTTATAGTAATAATCAATATGGATATACAAGAAACGGTCATTTCATTATCGACTCAAAAGGATACTTATGTACAGAAGACGGAAAAAGAGTATTGAGTAATAGGGGAAGAAATATAGAAGTTGAAGACAAAAAAATCGAAGTCAATGAAGAAGGCGAAATTTTTCTAGACGGAAAAAGGAAATATACGTTTGAAATTGTATCCTTAGAATCTGTTAACCAGCTGGACATCATAGGTGAGGGTATATACTTGATTAAGGATGGGGAAGAGAAAGAAGTTGAGGATACTACTGTTATTCAAAATAGTCTGGAACGATCTAATGTGAATCCTCTTGAGGAAATGGTAAAAATGATTCAGATATCCAGAACATTCGAATCCAATCAGAAGGTTATCAAAGCTGTAGATCAAATATTAGGAAAATCGGTTAACGAGGTTGGAAAAATACGATAAACTGGAGGGGTAAAAAAATGAACGGTATTTTAAATATTGGGAAAAACGGTTTACAGGCATTGCAAAATAGGGTTGAGATTATAACCAATAATATTGTGAACAGCAATACGCCCGGTTATAAAAAATTAGATCAATCATTTCAGGAACTGGTAAGAAATGAAGTTGGAAAATTAGGAACACCTTTATCGGATAAACTGGATGAGCATATACCAACCATTGGCTCAGGTGTTAAAAGCTCTAATACTTTTAGAATATTTGAACAAGGATCTCTGGTAACCACAGATGATTCAACACAATTAGCTATTGATGGAAATGGTTTCTTTGCTGTAAAAAATGCCAATAAGGATTTACTATTAACACGGTCAATAAAATTTAATATT
>JAKSCF010000162.1 GCA_022360735.1 Clostridia bacterium | reverse complement strand
TATACTTTCTATTAAAGCTAAGGAAGATGCTCAAAAGGGTAACGAACAAATGACAGAAATGTTAAATGCCATGAATGAAATTAGAGACTCCTCAAAAAATATTTCTAATATTATTAAAGTCATTGATGAAATTGCTTTTCAGACCAATATTTTAGCACTGAATGCAGCTGTAGAAGCAGCCAGGGCCGGTGAACACGGAAAAGGTTTTGCAGTGGTAGCAGAAGAAGTGAGGAATTTAGCTGCAAGGAGCGCAAAGGCAGCCAAAGAAACAACTGACTTAATAGATAATTCAATTAACAAAGTAGACAATGGCTATGAAATTGCAAACGAAACTGCGGCAGCATTAAATCAAATCGTTAAAGGGGTTGAAAATGCTGTTGAAATTATGAGTATGATTAATAGTTCGTCCAAAGAACAGTCCAATGTTTTAAATGAGATTAATCATGCTATTGAGGAAATTTCACAAGTTACACAGACTAATACTGCTTCTGCTGAGGAAAGTGCATCTGCAAGCGAACAAATGGCTGATCAAGCTCAATTATTGAAAAGATTAATTGAGGAATTTAACCTAAAAGGCGGAAGCTATAAACAGATATCAACTGTTGTTGATATACAAACTCAAGCTCTACAAGGAGGGGCACTATTTTTAGAAGACAGCATTGAGTAGTTAATCATGATCCGAACCATAAAGATTATGGTATATTTGATCAATCATTAAGAAAAGAAAGTCCTAAAATAAAGGGCTTTCTTTTCGATTTTCTTATAAATGCTTTCTTGAGAATAATTTAGCAGAATTAAACCCCATATCTCAACTGACCTTTTTAAAATAAATAAAATTGTGCATTTAAACAAGGTCAAAATAGGTATACAATTGTTTCAGAAAGGCAGGTATATAAAATGAAAATAAAAGAACTAACTCGATACGCATTATTTACTGCTATTATATTTATTTGCACTTATATGGTACAAATTACACTTCCATTACCCGGAAATGGTGGTCTTGTTCATGCAGGTAATATTGCGTTATTCACTATTGCTGTTGTTTTTGGCAAGAAATATGGTGCAGTTTCAGGTGCTGTTGGGATGACCTTATTTGATTTATTGTCCGGCTGGGCAATATGGGCGCCGGGGACTTTTATTATTCGATTTGCTTGTGGGTACGTGATAGGTGCAATTGCAAATGCTAAAGACTACAAAGGAACCAATCGAAATATGAATATACTAGCTATGCTGTCAGGCTCAGCTATTATCATTTTTGGATATTATTTTTATCAAGTACTGCTATACGGCAACTGGGTTGTGGCCGCAGGGTCTATGATAGGTGATGTTATACAGTCTGCTGTTGGAACTGTGGTATCATTAGCTTTAATTCCAAGTTTAATCAAACTCCAAAGTATTGATCAGATGAGCAGGACTAAAGAATTATGTGAGTAGGAGTAGAGAATTGTGGATAAAAAATTAATTATGACACCAGGTCCCACAGAAATATCAAAAGATGTCAGAGAAGCAATGGCCCTGGAAATTACTAATCCAGACTTAGATTTGGAGTTCTTTGACTTTTATAAAGATACCACTGAAAAATTTCAAGAATTATTAAAAACCCAAAATGAAGTTTTTATTTTGTCTGGGGAAGGGATATTAGGACTTGAGGCTGCATGTGCTACGCTTACTGAAAAAGGGGATAAGGTGCTTGCCTTAGATAATGGTTTCTTTGGCAGAGGTTTTGGAGAGTTTGCAGAGATGTATGGGGCTGATGTCACTTATTTAAGCTTTGATTATAGGCGTGGTATTGACATAGAAAAATTAGAAGTATTTCTCAAAACGAATCATAATTTTAAGTATGCTACTTTAGTCCATTGTGAAACACCTTCAGGATTGGTAAATCCTATTGATAAATTATGCCCTATCTTAAAAAAATATGGATTGATAACAGTTGTCGATGCAGTGGCTTCTACAGGTGGAGAAGCTATAAGTGTGGATGAATGGGATATAGATATATTAATAGCCGGATCACAAAAATGCTTATCGGCTGCTCCAGGCTTGACGATTGTTTCGGTTAGTGACCATGTTTTTAGAAGTATAGATGCAAGACAAGAACCCATTCATTCTTTCTATTGTAATCTGGCTTTATTTAGAGATTATTACAAGAATAAAGAGTTCCCTTACACTCAACCTATTAGTAATATTTATAGCTTAAAAAAAGCTGTAGATATTGTATTGTCTAATGATTATGTCAATCAGCATGCTTTAGTTGGAACCGCTCTCAGAAAAGCTTTGGTTGCAGGAGGACTAAAACTCTACCCTCAAGATTCTTATTCTAATACGGCTACAGCAATTATATTACCGGAAGGCATTTGCTTTAAAGATCTTTACGAAACTATGAAAAATCAACATCATGTCCTTATAGCCGGTGCTTATGGAGATATTCAAGGAAAAGTATTTAGAATAGGACATATGGGACATATATGTGATAAAGATAAGCTGTACATAACCCTAAAAGCATTAGAAGCGTCATTCAATTATTTAGGCTTCCAAACCCAATGCAATATGGCTG
>JAKSCF010000163.1 GCA_022360735.1 Clostridia bacterium | reverse complement strand
AGATGGATCATATTCTTCAACAATACTTGAATCATTTGGATCATGACCACCTATTGCATATATCTTTCCATTGGCTTCTGCTGCACGTAGATTAATTCTAGGTGTTGGCATACTTGCTTTTGTTGTCCATGTATCTGTTGCAGGGTCATATTCTTCTACTGTATTTAAAAAACCATTATTATATCCACCTATGGCATATATCTTTCCATTCACTTCTGTTATTCCTAAGCCCATTCTAGCTGTTGGCATGCTTGCTTTTGTTGACCATATATCTGTCGTTGGATCATATTCTTCTACAGAGTTTAAAATATCATTATTTCGTCCACCTATAGCATATATCTTTCCATTTACTTCTGTTGTACCAAAATAAGCCCTGGCTATTGGCATGTCGGCTTTTGTCGTCCATGTCCCTAAGTCTCCCCCCTCAGCAAAAACAACACTTGTTGAACCAAATAAAATTACTAACATCAATAAAACAACTAATACATTAAATTTCTTTTTCATTATATATCCCTCCACTTTTGAAATATTTATAATCACAAATATTGTATAATGCTGGCATAAAATGTTAAAGTCTATTATTTATTTCATATTTCAAATAAAATGAAGGGTTGTAATGAATTTTAGTTTCTAGCAATCTATATAATAACTGAAGCTCGGGTCAAGTCGGGCACTGGGACCCGACACTACGGTTATTCCACAATTCATCATCTGCAGGTACTTTATTGTCTTTCATATAGTATCCAATTCTAGATATGTTAATAAGATGCTTATAATCCAGATTTTCTGAGATACTATTATTCCCCCACGAACCGCAGCCTAAAGTATTTGTAGGTGCAAAGCCGTTAAAAAAGCTTCCTCCTGCACTGGTAGCACTTGGTTGATTGATTACAATTCGACTGACCTTAAGATTCTCACCAGCATATTCTATGTTTTCTACATTATTGGAGTGAATGGCTACGCTATGGCCTTTACCTTCCATTTCAAGATTTCTGCTTACAATCTCAACTGCATCACCAAAGCTATCGTATTGGTATAGAGCTAGTACAGGGCACATTTTCTCTTTTCCTAATATATCTGTTTTATCCTGGACATCTACAATAATTACCTTGGTATCTTTATGAATATTAATTTCAGCTAACTCAGCGATTCTTTGCACCGATTGACCTACAACATGTTTGTTCATTTCACCATATACAAACAATGTATTTCTAAGCTTCTCACGTTCCTCATATTCTGAAACATAATAAGCCCCATTCGCTTTGAATTCAGCTACTACATCCTTAAATATTTCCTGTGGAATCATAACCGATTGTTCTCCGGAACAAATAATACCATTGTCAAAGGTTCTTCCAAGTATAATCTTTGATACGGCATCCTTTATATCTACACCTCTATCTATAATACACTGGACATTTCCTGCACCAACCCCAAGTGCAGGTTTTCCGCTGCTATAGGCAGCTTTTACCATACCCATTCCACCGGTTGCAATAACAACATCAGTATTTTGAATAAGATGTTTTGTATTTTCTCTAGATTGCTGATCTAATATCTGAATCAAATGTTTAGGTGCATTAATCTTTTCCAATTGTTGATTAATCAACTCAACTGTTTTGCTGCTACATCTCATAGCTCGGTGATGTGGTGTTATAATAATACTATTTCTACCCTTTAATGCAAACATTGCATTAGACATAGGGGTTACAATAGGGTTTGTTGTAGGTGTTATAGCTGCAACGGTTCCCATAGGTTTTGCAATCTCTGTAATGCCTGTTTTTTCGTCTCGTTTTATAATGCCTACAGATTTTTTATCTTTTAGATTATGCCAGATTACTTTTGCTTTCATTTTATTCTTTATCACTTTATCTTCATATACACCCATTTGCGTTTCTTCCACTGCCATTTTTGCTAATAGCTCAGCATTGTCATGTACTGTTTTCGCTGCTATCCTTACAACTTCGTCAACTTGCTCTTGAGTATAGCTTTCATATTGCTTTTGTGCTTTTCTGGATCGGTCAATATACTGTTTTACGTAATCTTTACTCTCCATTTCTTCACCCTTAGTATTTTATTTCTTTTTTAGTTATGCGCAGCTTTTTTAAAATCTCTAAAATATACATTTTCAATATATCGATAACCCCAATCAAAGGCAGCAAGATTGATTTCTGCTACATTTTTATTAAAATTGCCTATTATTGCATCCCTTGCAGATTCACGCTGTAATTTAGGAAGTAATTTTGTTAATCCGCCTAACATCATAATATTGATAACAAAAGGTTTGTATTTACTTTCTGCAATCTCGGTAGCAGGTAGCTTATAAATCAAATGTTCATCTTCCGGGTCAATTGTTACTAAAGAGCTATTAATTAAAATAATGCCATCTTTCTTGACTTCTTTTTTATATTGCTCATATCCTGATTGATTAAAGGCAATAAACACATCAGCATCTTCTACTTTCATATAATCTATATAACTGTCTGAAACCACTACCTCTGCTTTACATGCGCCCCCTCTTGCTTCCGGACCATAACTCTGTGTTTGTGAAACATTCCAATGTTCATTAATACCATATACTTTTGCTAAAATAATAGCTGCCGAAATTACACCATGCCCCCCTGCCCCTGCAATTCTAATATCTCGTCTCATTTTATAAATCCTCCTTATCTACGTTTATACACCCATTTGGACACATTATTTCACATAATTTACATGCCATACACTTTTCTTTATCTGCTACATACGGTAATAGTGTTCCATAGCTCTGCCTTTCTTCTGACAAAGCAAATACGCCCTTAGGACAGGTGTTAATACAAATTTGACAACCTTTACAATATTTTTTGTCAACTGAAATATTTATAGTCTTCACTTTTATACTCCTTTATAGGCTTATTTGATTCTTTAAATGTTGAATTTTTTCAATATACTCAACTTTATCTGTATTTTTATAAAAATTCCCAATCGTCACCTTTCCTTCTTCTCGTTCATTTTTCCACTCATTCATTAAAACTGAGTTTTCTTTTATTTTATGGATTATTTTTGATGCATCTTTTTGTTGGAATATACTTTTTCCTGCTTGAACAGGACATGGGGAAATAATTTCGATAAATGAAAATCCATTGTGCATAATGCCATCTTTAATAGCTCTTTTAAGTTGATTTGAATGGGCTACGGTCCACCTTGAACAATAAGTAGCTCCTGCACTAATGGCTATACCACATCCATCCATTGGTTCATCAATTGTCCCATAGGGACTTGTTTTTGTACTTGAGTTTATGGGACTTGTTGGAGATTTTTGTCCTCCTGTCATACCGTAAATATAATTATTTACCATAATTACAGTAATATTTATATTTCTCTTAGCTGCATGGAGTAAATGATTTCCCCCAATAGCCAGACAATCGCCGTCACCGGAAAACACAATGATATGTTTATCCGGCTGACTCATTTTTAACCCTTGTGCAAAAGCAATTGCCCTTCCATGTATGGTATGCATAACATCCATATCTAAATATGGAGGAATCCATGATGAACACCCAATACCACTGACACAAGCCGTATCTTCTTTTATACCTAACTCATCTATGGCATTAACAGCTATATTTAATATAATTCCGTTACCGCATCCTGAGCAAAAAATATATGGAAGTGAATCTTTTTTTATATATTTTTCTATTAACTTATTCACAATGCATATCCTCCTTTTGAATGATTTCGAGTAATTCTTTTGGCTGTTGAATATTGCCTCCTAATTTTGGCACCGAAACCACTCTGCTCTGCTTTAAACATCTTTCTATTTCCAAGCAGTATTTTCCCATATTCATTTCAGGCACTATAACCGTTTTTATATCTCCTGCAAGTTTTTTAATTTCCTCTTCGGGAAACGGCCATACCGTATTTATTTTAATGAATCCAACCTTTATACCTTGTTCTCTTGCTAATTTAACTGCTCTCTCTACAGATCTAGCTACACTTCCGTATGAAATTATAGCTATCTCAGCGTCATCTATATACATACTTTGAACATCCGTTATATCAGCGCGGTTTTCCCTTATCTTTTTTATTAATCCCTCAATAAATTGTCCGCTGCTGTTAGCCCTATGCCCGATTCTTCTTCCGGCTGAATCATGCAGTTGTCCTTCAACCAGAATATTATGTCCTTCGAAGAAATTCACTGCACATGGAATATATTTATCGTTCCTTTTAAAAGGCTCTTTACATCTTTCTAATGGTACACTCTCTTCTATTTCAATATATTTAGGAATTACTATTTTTTCTCTCATATGTCCTATGATTTCATCTGCAAGAAGAATAACGGGTGTTCTGTATTTCTCAGCAAGATTAAATGCTTTTATAGTAAAATCATACATCTCTTGAACAGAAGATGGTGCTATGCAAATAATTTCATAATCGCCATGACTTCCATATTTGGCTTGATATATATCTTGTTGAGATGAAAAAGTGGGCTGCCCTGTTGCAGGTCCTCCCCGCTGTACATTTACCACTACTGTAGGTGTTTCTGTAACTATTGCATACCCCAAGGCTTCTTGTTTTAAAGTAAAGCCTGGTCCGGAAGTTGCCGTCATTGACTTTTTTCCACCCCATCTGGCCCCTACAATTGTACACATTGCTGAGATTTCATCTTCCATCTGCATAAACATGCCATTTTTTTTGAATAAAGCCTCCGACATATACTCAATTATTTCTGTAGATGGTGTAATAGGATATCCCGCAAAAAAAAGACAACCTGCATGAATGGCTGCCTCTGCACATGCTTCATTTCCCTGTACTACTTTTTCTCCATTTTCTTGTATCGATATTTCCTTTAACACTTAAAGCTCCTCCTTTATCTTTCACTTAGAGAATAGCACACATCAACAAAAAAACAAGTATAGAACAATTTTTTATTCATGTATTTTTGTACTATTTTTGAACTTTAAATATTGTAATTTAAATATGCATGTTTATTTGTGTGCATGTTTTTTTATTGTATTAAAGTTAATAACAAGAACATTTTTTTATAATTCTTACTTGACACTTATATTATTTAATATTTTTTGACTAATGATTTTAAAAATTTAAAAAACGGTAATGGATTCTATACCAATTACCGTTCTCTTGTACTCTTTAACAAATAGCACTTAAGTTTCTATTTTTGAAATTCTCATATTACTCTCAGCTCGTTGTTTTGCATTGTTCAGATGCCTAATTATTTCTTTTGAGCCTTGGTCTGTATCATGGGAATAAAAACAATCTAAGATATCTTTATGTTCTTTCATTGTTTCTTCTAAAATATCTTCATTATTCAATCCGGCTTGACGACCCTTTCTTACATAAAATTGATAAGCTTTTAATATTTGTGAAAGAAATCTACTCTTTGTAGCGGCATATATAATCTCATGAAATTGCGTATTAATTTCCAATACTTTATTAATATCTTTTTTCTGAGTATAAAATTCCATCAACTCATAAACTTCTTGAAGTTGCTTTAACTCTTCTTCATTAATTCTTTCGATAGCCCAACACATCGCAATACCTTCAATAACTTTTCTAACTTCATACATATCATCAATATCTTGTTGAGTAAATCCTATGACGAAAGCACCCTTGTTTGTTATATTCTCAATTAATCCTTCTTGCTCTAGCTGCTTAAATGCTTCACGTATAGGTGTTCTGCTTACATTTAATTCATTAGCAATATTACTTTCTTTTATTTTTTCCCCCGGTAAATAATCGCCCTTTAAAATTTTTTCTCTTAAGATATCAAATACTGTATTGGATAATGAGTGGTTATTGCTTAAGGCTTTTTTAATACTTTTATTCAATATATTCATCTCCAGCGCATTATAATTTAATATGTCTATGAGATTAATGATCCCTTAGAATATATGATTTAATGGAAATCAAATAAATTATATTTCAACTCGTTAAATATTATAAACTACTTACTAAGATAATGCTAGATTGTTCTTGAAATTTTTTAATGACTCACTTTAAAAATTAAAATTTTTATTTTTGTATTTCTTAAAATTTTATTAATCCACTCTTTCCAATTTAAAAACAACAGGTCTTATACCATCGCTGCAGCAAGCGATCATAGTGTTTTCATCCTTCATCCAGTTATTGAAAAAAGCATTTCCTCCATGAATAAAAGCAAATACATAAATAAAGATTCCAGACCAAGCACCATCACAAAATCCTGGCGGCTTTAGTGTTGAATTCAACAAAAACGTTTCACCGTCTTTAAACATGGAGCATTTTTCAGGATGTGAACAGTATTCTTCCGCAAGGTCTTCGTTAAACATTCTTCTCAGTACTGTAACTTTGCATTTTGACATAATTAAAATCCTTTCATAAATATATAAGTTAGTAAAGACAAACGATGATTCTATTTTAGATTAAGATATTAAATAATACTTGTAAAAAGACGACATCAGCTTGTCTTTAGCATTTTAATTTATAAATCCTGTCGTGTTTTTACAAGTATTCATTTAGACCATCGGATAGAATTAAGTTATCCCATTTGGAAGCCTGTTCAACAAAAAAATCAAAGGCTGCGTATCCTAAATAGGTTAAATAAATGTGCAAGAAAGGAGATAAATTATGCCGGTTGTAAAAATTGATATGGGACAAACAACAAAAGAAACTAAAAAAGAACTGATTGAAAAAGTAACTGAGGTTTTAAGTGAAACGACAAAAGTGCCTAAACAAGCTTTTACTGTAATTATCCGTGAAGAAAGTACAGATAATTTTGGAGTAGGCGGCGTTCAGCTATCTGAAATGAAAAAATAATTAAAAAAGTAGAAGCGCAGTCTTAAAATTGCGCTTCTACTTTTTTATAGCCTGTAATAGTAAATATTAATCCTCCTCACCATCATATTTCATATTCGTTTTTAAAGATGGTTGATCGGTTCGAAAATTTCTTGGTGTATAATGGGTATAAGATTTGAAAACTTTTAGGAAGTGAGACTGATCATAAAATCCATGTTTATATGAAATGTCTGTTAAGCTGGAATCATTGTTATACATGACATCTCTTGAAGATTCTTCAAATCTGACAACTTCCATAAATCTTTTAGGGCTGACGCCAATATATTTTGTGAACATACGCTCCAATTTCCTTATTGATATTTCATTTGTCTCACAAAAATCTTTTATATTAGGGTTGTCTAATTCTAAAAATTTTTCAATAATTCTACATTCAATTTGTTCTCTGGCTTCAGCTTTTAAATGCTTTATCAATGACTTTTCCATCTGCTTTACACCTTCTGAAAATCCTTCAAATTGGTTGAGGTGATCGGACAACTCTTTCCAAAGAGAATAATTTACATCACTTAAATTTACTATTTTATTCACATATTGATCCATTGATTGTTTTCCAAAGAAATAAAAACCCCATGGTGTAAAACTGACTCCTATAGATTGGATTTCTCCTTTTTGAATTAATTTCAATGGACTCGTTCTGATGCCATGAAAATGAATTCTTTCCGGATGGATCTTTTTTTTATTGCCATAAGCAAACGCATTTCCAATGGTAATAATTAGATCAACATGATCCATAGGTAACAATAAATTTTCACTATATCCCTCTGTCTCTTTTCCACAAACATGCCAATAATGACGAATATATTTTTTTAATAACGGAGTGACTTCATTAAAGAATTTCATTTTTACCAATTAATACCCCTCCATATCTATAAACGTTTTTTTATTACATTAAAGTTTATATATATTTTACTGA
Organism: Clostridia bacterium; assembly: GCA_022360735.1. The sequence goes on along the minus strand of JAKSCF010000163.1, from coordinate 8,169 downwards.
AATTTTCTTTCATTTTACATCTTTAAATTTGTAATAACATATTTTACTCGAAAATTTAAAATAATAATTGTAAAAACACGACACTTTCATAAGGGCTGAAAAGCCAGTTAAAAGTAATCGGTATTGATGGGTATTATGTTGAACCGATTGCCTAAATTATATTCTTTAGATTTTCTTTATTTACTACAAAATCACTTGAAATGGTTCTTTCTTTTTTTATATATACTTCTTTGAAGTTATCATTTAATTCTTCTTTCAATTCTTTAAAACAATTTATTTCGCTGGTTAAGTAAAAATACTTTCCATCCTTTGTAAAGATATGGATAACATTATGAACTTTAAGCAGTCCCATATGATTTGCTTCAATAATACATTCAATGTTGGATTCAATAATTTCTTCTAATAAGGCACCCTTTTTAATCACTATTGAGTCCTTCGATATTTGCACATACATATCTTTATAATAAGAAAAATTCTCATAGTAATGAATTAAAACCGCGACACAAAACATCACATATAAGACCTTCAAAAGCGTATTTATTTTTGGCAAATCATAAATTTGAAAAAATATATAACCTGATACACATAGAAACAATATCAAACCAACTAAATATAATTTGAATGGATAAATGAATTTCACTAATATTCACCCTCTTTTCAGTTTCACCTAAATGCTTTTGATATTGTGTTTATATTGTATACCCATAAATCGGTTCTATTAAGAACCAATTACAATTTATTTTTGCAGTACCAATTTAAAAGATTAACTATATTGCAGGTAAAAATATGTAATAAAAAACGATTAAACATTTCTGTTCAATCGTATCAATTTAAAATACATTACTGGATATCCTTATACTCTTCCCACAACGCTCTAGTCAAAGCGTTGATTTGCATTGGATAATACCTTTCTGAGTAATTGAATATCCCTATGCTTCATATATTCTTACCTTATTGTCTATGGTTAAATAGCTGGTTTCTTTTAAAGGGCCGGCAATCACATCTTACTAACTGATTACAGTCAAAAGTAGAGCATCGCCGGTTTTTTACAAATTTTAATATTTTTCTCTCCTTACTGTTATATTCTAAAGTCCTAGGATCAGCCTTGGCAATGTCAATGAAATTGCCGGAATATAAGTTATTAGAACTAATAGTAGGATCATTACAATAAAATATGGATATACGGATTTCGATATTTCTTCAATAGATAATTTGCTAATACCGCTTGCTACAAATAAGTTAACGCCTAAAGGAGGTGTACAAAAGCCTATTGCCAAATTCACTGTGATGATTACACCAAATAATATTGGATCTACGCCTATCTGTGTCACAACAGGAAATAAAATAGGTGTTAGTATAATAATAGAAGCAATGGTTTCCATAAACATACCTACAAACAATAAGAAAATATTAATAATAAGCAAAATGACAATTGGGTTATCTGAAAAAGTCGTTAAAAAATGAGCCAGTTTAACAGGGACTTGTTGAAGCGTAAGCAAACGTCCAAAAGTAGAAGCAAAAGCTACTAAAGCAAGGACTGTACCTGATGTCAATGAGGCTTTCATAAAGGTATTCCAGATATCACTCATTTTTAAATCTTTATATATGAATACACCTACAAATAAAGCATATAAAACGGCTACTGATGCCGCTTCCGTAGGAGAAAAAATACCGCCATATATCCCTCCTAAGATAATTACCGGAGCCAGTAACGCCCAAAATGCCTCTTTAAAAGTTTTAAAGACATATGATTTTTCAAATTTTACTGTTGTACATACAAACCCGCTTTTTTTATAAAGAAAATTAGCGGTCATCATAAATCCTAAAGCAAACAGTATACCCGGAATAACACCTGCAATAAACAAAGTACTGACTGACTGCTCTGCTGAAATACCATACATAATAAAAGGTATACTTGGCGGGATCATCACCCCTATCATTCCAGATGCTGCTGTAAGAGCAGAACTGTATTTTCTGGAATATCCCCTTTTTTCCATTTCAGGAATCAAGTTGGTTCCTATTGCCGCAACAGTAGCAGGAGAAGAGCCTGATATTGCTGCGAAAAATGTTGATGCCAACACATTGGCATAAGCCAAACTAGCTGTAAATGAACCTACTAAAGATTCAACAAATGCAATAATTCTTCTTGACAAACCTCCGGTGTACATTAAGTCCCCTGCAAGAATAAAGAGCGGTACAGCAAGCAATGGGTATGAATTCACCGCTGTGACAATGGAACGTGATTGAAAAAGAAGTGTTGATGTATCAAATAAAAGTATGACTGAAAAAGATGCCATGCCTAACGCTAGCGCAATGGGCACTCCTAACGCTATAAAAAGAAAAAGAAATCCAAACAGTACGATTGCATCCACTTATTTCACCACCTATCAAGCATAATCATTATGATCTCTTATTTTTTATCTCATCCAAACTATTTTGGATGATTCTTATAATGGATAAACTCACCCCAAAGCAAGAAGATAGATAAAAAAACCACATTGGGTAATTTAATAGCAAAGACGTTTTTCCTCTTACCGAATTGTGGTCTAAAAGATCTATACCTGACTTAAGTAATATAATCATAAAGATGAGTATAAGGAAATTCATTAAAATTGCTATTATTTTTTGTATTCTCTGAGGAAAAAGTCCCACGATTACAGTTACCCGTATATGAACTTTTTCTTTAAACGCATAGCTTATTCCTAACCAAACAAACCATACAAATATCGTAAGCACTAGTTCCGAGGCCCAGGGCACCGAATTTTTAAATAAAAATCTTGAAAGAACATTGATTACCATAATGGCTGAAAATAACATAAATAATATTCCTGCTATAGTTTTTTCAAGATTATTATTGATCCAGCTAAAATATTTCAAAATATCACCTCACCAAAATCAAATCATTTGGAACATGCAATGTTTTAATTTGAGTTTTTAGGTGATATCCTGTATAGGAACACAGGATACCACCTAAAGTTTCAAAGTGAAACCATAGCTCAAAATAAGGAGAGTCATTAGAATTTTTTTTTAAACTTTATGTTATAACTATTTAGTAACTGCCTTTACAGCATTTGCAAAGCCATCATAAGCTTCTGCACCAAGTAAATCTCTAAAATGGTTTAATGTAGGTTGAGCAGCATCAATAAATTTCTGTTTCTCTTCTTTGGTCAGCTCAATAATGGTTGTAGGGTATGTTTTATTATCTGCAATTTCTTCTAATTGATTAGATTCTTCGTCTTCAATTAAAGATAATTGATACACTCTTGAGTTTTCAAAAGCATCCATGATTTGTGCTTGTTCGTCTTCTGTTAAACCGTTCCAAAAATCTATATTCATAACCGGAACGTATGCTGTATAAACATGTCCGGTAAGTGTGATATAATCTTGTACTTCAAAGAATTTCTGAGAGTATATGTGGGCAACGGGATTTTCTTGTCCGTCAAAAACTTTGGTACTTAGGTTGGTATAAAGTTCTGCAAAGGGTGCACCTTCTGCCGTAGAACCTAAATCATTCCATAGATATACATGAGCAGGCACCTGCATCGTTCTAAGCTTTAATCCTTTTAAGTCTTCCGGCACTTTAACCTCTTTCTTGCTATTTGTGAGATGTCTTATACCATTTTCTAAATAGCCAAAGCCATACAGTCCATCATCTTCAAGTTCAGTTAACTGTTCTTTTCCCCACTCACCATTCAATGTATCTATAGCAGCTTCTCGTGATGGAAAAACATAAGGGAGTTCAATAAATGACATATTGGGTGCTTCATCCGTTAAGAATGATGAAGGAGGAGTAGCAACCGTTAAATCTCCCGTTTGTACCGATTCTATCATTTCAGCATCATTTCCAAACTGAGAAGACGGATAAAGCTCTACTACAAAATTGCCTTGCCCTTCCAGCTCTTCTTTAAATTTTAACCAAGCTCTGTGTAAATGATACGATTCACTTGCACCATGGCCAATCCTTATTACCTTAGGTTCCGGATTATCTTCACCTGCAGTTCCCTCTTCATTGCCCCCACATCCAAATAACGTTACCAGCAATAGCATAACGAGCAGCATTGTTAATCCTTTTTTCATAATTCTTCCCTCCACTTAAATATATAATTATATCTATTTAGATTTAGATATCCAATTTGTGGAATGCCTCAGTATTGTCTTTATTCTTCAGCATTTCATCATTAGTATCTCTCTAATTGTTCAATATGCTCAACATTACAATTTTATTGTTCCATAACGAGTAAAAGTCTATTAAGCGTACTTTGAAAAACTATCTTTGAACTCTACCGGAGCCATCTCCGGACATTAGAGTTTCTACTTCTTTAACGCTAACTTGGTTAAAATCACCTTCGATAGTGTGCTTCAGACAACTTGCCGCAACTGCAAATTCAATCTGATCTTGCGGGTCATCTCTGTTCATTAAAGCATGGATTAAACCGCCGACAAAACTATCTCCACCACCAACTCTATCTACAAGTTGAATGTCATACTTCTTAGAGAAATATCCTTTGCCGTCAACATACAGCATGGCACTCCAGCCATTTACACTAGCGTTATAACTCTCTCTTAAAGTGATGGCTACTTTTTTACAGCCGTAAGTATCTATAATTTCTTTAGCAACATCTATGTAGCCTTCTTTGTTGAGTTCTCCAACAGTTACATCAGTACCCTTAGAAGAAATACCTAAAACCTTCTCAGCATCTTCTTCATTACCAACGCAGACGTCTACATATGGCATAAGTTCCGATACCACTTTTCTTGCCTTTTCTTCTGACCAAAGTTTCCTTCTAAAGTTAAGGTCAAATGATACGGTTATGCCTTTTTCTCTGCATTTCTTAAGTGCGTCCATGGTCATTCGTGCACACTCGTCAGAAAGAGCAGGCGTAATGCCGGTAGTATGGAACCAAGCAGCTCCATCTAATATCTTATCCCAATCAAAATCTTCTCTTTTCGCCATTGAAATAGAAGAATATTTTCTGTCATAAATAACTTTTGATGCCCTTTGTGATGCGCCCTTTTCTACATAGTACATACCAAATCTTTCGCCGCCTAGTACTATATCGGATAGATCAACCCCATAACTTCTCATTACTCTGCAAGCTAACTTTGCTACATCATTATCCGGAAGTTTAGTAACAAATTTTGCATCGTTTCCATAGTTAGCAAGAGATACTGCCACGTTAATCTCTCCACCTGCAAAAGTAACATCAAAAGTATTGGTTTGAACAACTTTTTTAAACCCAGGAGGGCATAGTCTTCCCATTACCTCTCCAAAACATACGATTTTACCCATTTGTCTATCCTTTCTATCTCTCTACTTTACATTTTCTACAAATCTTTTAGCAAGTGCCGTTATTTCATCAAATCTGCCTTCATTAATTAACTTCTTATTAACGAGACTTGAACCTACGCCAACACCTTGAATACCCGCAGCCATAAAGTCTTTCACATTATCTGCATCAACACCACCAACAGCAAGCATTGGAATATGACTTACCGGAGATCTAATTGCCTTGATATAACCAAGTCCAAAGTTTCCAGCCGGAAATACCTTTGCAAATGCTGCACCTTTTTGATATGCGTTGGTAATTTCTGTTGGTGTTAAAACCCCTGGTATTGAAAGCACACCCAGCTCTAATGTCTTTTTTACAACTTCCTCATCAAAATTAGGAGAAATAATGTACTTAGCACCTGCTTTTACAGCAGCTTCGGTTTGTTCTACCGTCATTACGGTTCCAGCACCGACGCATATTTCAGGCATATTATCTGCTATGTTTTTAATAGCACGGGCGGTATCATCTATACAAGTTTCGCTGGACTGATTAAAAGTAACTTCGATGCAGTCAACGCCACCTTCATACAGAGCCTTACAAGTAGGAAGAATTTTATCACTGTCTATGCCTCTTACTATAGCAATTATTTTACTATCTAATATTCTTTGTTTTACGGCTTCCATATTAAATCCTCCCATATTTGTCTAATAAATCCTTGTAATTAAATCCTTTTAGTATATCTTCCCTTGAAGCATTTTCAGCATCTGCTTGAGCTCTTGCTTTCTTATATACTTCTTCCAATTTCTCATATGGTACAACCGTAACGCCAATCTCATCTGCAACTACTAAATCGCCGGGGTTTACAATAATGCCGCCACAAGAGATTGGTATGTTAATCTCAATGGGATCTTTTCTTCCTGAAGTAGCCGTATGCGCCGCTCTTGGACCTGATACTTTTGCAGTTACCGGGAAGTCAAGAAATCTAGATTCGTCAGTATCTCTACAGCTGCCGTCTATAACAGCACCCACTACACCTTCATTCTTAGCAAGACCCGACATGAGTCCTCCCCAAATAGATGTGTTTTCTTCACCAAAAGCATCAATAACAATGACATCACCAGGCTTTACTACGTCAAATACTTCTAAACAGTCAACAATATCACCGGCAGTTAATTTAACGGTTACAGCAGGGCCTATGATCGTCTTATCTGCTGCCTTTGGCTTCATATCCGGTCTCATTGTATTATCTCTTTCACATGCATCACTAACAACCGCTGATAGTGACATGACATCGTCCATTTCTCGAAATGGCTTAATAATATTCTCATCAATTTCCGGTCTTGGATTAATTATCTTTTTCATTTTCTATACTCCTTTTTATTATGGTTTTACGATATCAAAAGGTTTTTTGCCTAAAAGAACTGCTTTTACATTTTCAGACGCAACTTTTCTACACTCAGCAAGTGCCCCTGCCGATACATATGCAGTATGTGGTGTCAAAATACAGTTATCTAATGTGGTTAATGGGTTCATATCTGGTGTCCAGTTGTTCATTTTCATTGGCTCTTCTTCCGGGTCATCAAGTGCTGCACCCACTATTTTTTTATTGACCAGTGCATGATATAGTGCTTTGTTATCAACACATTTCCCTCTGGATACACATACTAAATATGCATCTTCTCTCATGAGGTTTAGCGTTCTTTCGTTTACTATATGGTGTGTATCCTCATTATATGGGCACATTACATTGACTGAATTTGACTGCTTGAATATTTGGTCTAATTCTACTTTTTCCGCACCAACAGTCGCCATAAAACTTTTTGATACGTATGGATCATATGCAATAACCCTTGCACCAAATGCTAATAATTTTCTAGTCATATTCTGAGCTATTCTACCAAATCCAATAAGTCCAAATGTTGAATCTCTTAGCCTTGGCACAGGACCTCTCCATGATTGCCACCGGTATTCTCCATGCTTTACTGCTTTGTCATACCATGGAATATTTCTCATAAGCGTAAATGATAATGTAATGGCATGGTTGGCAACTTCATCAAGACAATAATCAGGTACATTTGTAACGACTATATTGTTATCATAACAAGCCTGTACATCTAATATATCTACACCGATTCCGTATCTCGCAATAATTTTACAGTTTTCAAGTTGTTCTATGGTTTCCCTAGTAATTTTTGCATACTGCTGGATAATGGCATCTGCATCTTTTGCTTGTTCAGCTAAACCTTTTCCGGTCTTAGAATGTAATCCTATTACTTCAGCTCCAATTGGTTCTAATATTGATTTTTCTACATCGTTATCTCCATAATCAAAATCACTGATATATACTTTGAATTTACTCATTGTTTCTCCCTTCCTAAATTCTTTGCAACAAATTGTCTTGATTTATTGTTTTAAATTAACATTATGAAACCATTAAGTTGTATTACAACTTTCTGTTTTTCGATACAAAATTATATTTTTTTATAAAAAAAAATTAAAATTAAAAACCCTCTCTCAAATCTTATAATACAAGCTAGAGCATAATTGGGTATGGATAAAATGTTAAAAGTTATAATTACATCAAGCATTACATTACCGATATATTATTATTTTCATCAAATTCTATTTCATATTCACAAGAAAGGATTCCCATATCTTGCCTTTGTTCTATTTCTGCTAAACAGGCCATAGATACAGAAATTTCATCCAGTTCTAATGTGTTTTTAATCCTTACAATCTTAATATTCTCTTTTTCTTTAAAACATGTTTTAAGAGCAACCATCATACAGTCTTTTTCATTGTTTAACACAACCGGTAGTCTGGAAGGCCCTAAAATCGCAGCAGTAATAGAATTCGTATACATAGCAATAAAATCTATTTTGTCTACAACCCTTTTCGT
>JAKSCF010000165.1 GCA_022360735.1 Clostridia bacterium | reverse complement strand
TTCGACTCTTTAAAAAGGTTTAATGGAATCATTGCAAATTGGCTAGAGCCTCCACCTTGAAGAAAGAGCACTTTATAGTTATCAGGAATATTCATCAATTCTCTTAATAAACTTTCAGCTTCTATAATAATATCTTTAAACTCTTTTGAGCGATGGCTCATTTCCATAACAGACATTCCACTATTTTGGTAATTAGTAAGTTCGGATGCGGCCTTCTCTAATACTTCTAAAGGAAGCATAGAAGGACCGGCAGAAAAATTGTATACTCTGTCCATTAAAGTTACCTCCTATAACTTTTCATACCTTGACAAAAAAATATCAAGATATAAATATATTCAAGATGATATAAAAAAAAAATGATAAAGTCAATACTTTTAACGTATTATTCACATTGTTTTTACTATACAAAAGATTGCTTATAATCACAATAAATAAAAGCTTTTTTTTTTGATAAATTATAATATAATACTCATAAGGCTTGTTAATTATTTTAGTACAGTATTGCTGTTAAAATAAACAATAAATGACTTAGAATAAAAAGGAGTGTGGAAATTGAAGTATGTAATTGTTCTAACTGACGGTATGGCAGATGAGAAAGTCGCTCAATTAAATAATAAAACACCTTTACAGGTTGCTAATTTGCCTACAGTAAAAGAATTAGCTCAAAAAGGAGAAATAGGTTTAGTAAAAACCATTCCGGACGGTATGGCGCCAGGAAGCGACACAGCCAACCTGTCTGTAATGGGCTACAATCCTGAAATTTATCATACAGGCCGTTCACCCCTTGAAGCTGTCAGTATGGGAATCCAATTATCAGATTCAGATATTACTTTTAGATGTAATTTGGTAACATTATCTGAAGATGAAGACTATGAGGATAAAATCATGATCGATAATAGTGCGGGGGAAATATCCAGTGAAGAAGCAGCTAAGATCATTGATACCGTTAATGAAGCTTTTAAGACAGATGTTTTAAGCTATTATTCAGGAGTCAGCTATAGACATGCAATGGTATGGAAAGATGGACCTATTGAATTTGATTTAGTACCGCCCCATGACATATTAGATAGAAAAATAAAAGAATATCTTCCAAAAGGTGATCAATCGGATATTTTAACACAAATGATGGAAAAGAGTTATGAAATATTAAAGAACCATCCTGTTAATCTGGCTCGAATAGAAAAAGGCTTAAAACCTGCAAACTCTATTTGGATATGGGGACAGGGCAAGAAGCCCCAATTAGATCCTTTCAAAGAAAAATATGGACTGGATGGCAGTGTTATTTCTGCCGTAGATTTAGTAAAGGGTATTGGGCTGTGCGCTGATATGGAGTCTATAGATGTTGAAGGTGCAACAGGAACTATTCACACCAACTATGACGGAAAGACACAAGCAGTTATTGATGCGCTTAAAAAAGGAAAAGATTTTGTATATCTCCACGTGGAAGGGCCGGATGAATGTGGTCACCAAGGAGATTGTGACGGCAAGATAAGATGTATGGAATTAATCGATGAAAAAATGGTTCAACCTATTTATGAATATCTTAAAGGTCAAGAAGAGCCTTATAAGATAATGGTTTTACCGGATCATCCCACGCCTTTAGCTATTAGGACGCATACTTCCGATCCAGTGCCTTATGTTCTATATGACAGTACTAAAAATGTGTTTAATGAAACCAATGCTTATGATGAAGAGCTGGCAGAAAAAAGCGGAAACTATTTTGAGACCGGAGACGCATTAAGCAATTATTTCTTGGATAAAAAGTAAGAATAAAAAAGTACATTATAAAAGTCGAGTTATAATACTCGACTTTTATATATTCCAAATGATTCAAATTTTTATTCTTCTTTCTCTTCTTCAATCTCTTCCTCATAATCCACAATACCTTTTATGTAAGTTTCTAATGTTTCAAGTTCAATCAGTTTTTCATTCATAATATCAAGCTGTTCTTCAAGATCTAGGATATATGTACGCTGCTGTTGACTGGTATCTTTAAGAACATTTATGGCAGCTACATTTTCGTCAATATCCTCGTTGATTATTTTATTAACAATGGTAACACCCAGCGTATAACATCCAATGATTAATAATGTAACGAGAAGGACATGAGCAAACAGCTTTTTTATTCTTATCTGAAAATATTTTTTGTGATCGTAAGGAACAATAACAAATGAGTAATGGGTTTTATAGTGTTCTTTAATTTTATTTAAGATCTTTCGAATAATATTCAATTTAAATACTCCTTTCTGACTTAACTTTGTAAGTCTTAAGTCAGAAAAACTGAACAACAAATTATTCTTCAAAAGGAAGATTTTTTATTAATATTATATAACATACTGCTAATTATACAAGTATGAAATCATTTACTTTGACTCTAAATAGCTCCTATGGTATACTTTTTGAGACAATATAAGACAAAAGGTGATGGAATGAAACGACAAGTTTTAAGTATTGTATTAGTTGTAGTATTTTTTTTAAGTTCATTTGGTTATGTTTATTCTGAACCTGATATGGACATCATTGCGGAAACTGCTATAGTAATGGATGGGACTACGGGACAAATATTATATGACAAAAATATGTATGAACAAATGTATCCTGCAAGCACAACCAAGATAATGACGGCTATTTTGGCTATAGAAAACTGTGATTTAGATCAAATAATAACAATAGATGCAAAAACCCCTTTTACAGAAGGGAGCAGAACATACCTTGTAGAAGGAGAACAATTAACAGTAGAACAATTGTTGTATACATTATTGCTTCAGTCTGCTAATGATTCAGCCGTTGCTTTGGCAAAGCATATATCGGGGAGTGTAGAAGAGTTTGCCAAGCTCATGAACAATAAAGCAGTTGAAATTGGAGCACAAGATACAAATTTTGTCAATCCCAATGGTCTTCCGGATGAGAATCATGTTACCACAGCCTATGATTTAGCTATGATTGCAAGATATGCAATGGAAAATGAAACGTTTAGAGAAATGGTCGGCACATCAACCGTATATACTATACCTGCTACTGAACAACAAGATGAAAGAAAATTCATGACTCGTAATAAATTGATGTGGGATCAGAAAAAATCACTGTATTATAACGGAGAATACATTAGTCCAAAATATGAATATGCAACGGGTATTAAAACAGGCTTCACCATGGCTGCGGGAAACTGCTTAGTTTCATCTGCAAAAAAAGATGGACGAGAAGTGATAGCCGTTGTTTTAAAATCAGACGTCAATAACGTTTTTTTAGATTCAATAAAGCTCTTAGAAAATGGATTGAACAATTATAAAAACATTACAATAGTAGAACAAGGCGAGAAAGCAGGAAGTATTACGATTGAAAGCGGTACTCAGTCATCCGTTGATGCTGTGGTCAGCGGCAGTATTAAAAAAACAGTTCCGGTTGATTGGCGTATGGCTGATATAGAAAAAGAAGCACTATTAAAAGAATCATTAACAGCTCCTGTTAAAAAAGGCGACGATTTAGGAAAACTCATCATTCGACACAATGGAGAAGTACTGAATGAAGTAGCAGTTATTGCTTTAAATGATGTAGAAATGAGTAGGACAGCTGCTGTAACAACAAAGTTAACCGACGGCTTTAATAACTTTAAATACATCATATTCGGTGTTTTGATTTTTATTGCAGCGTATGGATTGCTCGTAATGAAAATTAATATAACGCGACGTAGAAAGAGAAGAATAAGAAGAAACAAGTATCAGTTGGATAATGATTATATACGAAGAAATATTTTAAAATAAAAAAGGGATTTAGCTTTCACAATAGTGGAAGCTTTTTTTCGTAAAAAACAATGAAGGATTATAAAATCCTTCATTGTTTTTTTAGGATAGCTATTTATTAAAGCCTATTTAAGCTTGCTTCCACCAACTGTTTTGTTTTTTGCTTTGTAGTGTGTATGCAGCAATTTGTGTGACTTATGTCCAAGTGGTTTTTCAAGATAATCTTCATATAATGCCTTAACTGCTGGGTTGTCATGAGATTTTCTGTATTCTAATTTTTCTTTATCAATCTTGTA
>JAKSCF010000166.1 GCA_022360735.1 Clostridia bacterium | reverse complement strand
TTCGTTTTTTTGTGTTCATTTGGTCAGAAAATTTAGGTGGCAGATGGGCTATAAAAGTCGTGAACAAACAGGACGTTTGTTAGCAAACTTAAGCCAAGGACGGCGATTGTTTGCGGTTAGGCTTTTATAGTCCATATGCCATCAAATTTTCTCCAAATGAATGCATTAACGAATATTTATACGCCTGTATTCATTTTTCGATAGCCTCACCGCTATGAAAGCGGTTTAAAATTGTTATTATAATATCTCATATAAACCATTCAGGTTCTTTTCGATCTATAAATTCTTCCTCCAACTCATATTGATGCCTTAAATAATCCGGATCGTCATAATACTTGGCCGAAACTGGACACTTTTTAATGCAGGCACCGCATTTAATACATATTCCGTTCAATTTAGACGGATCATTAATATCTATGGAACCCATGGGGCAAATTTCCGCACAAAGCTTACAACAAATGCAATTTTGATTGGTTTTTGGCACTACTTTTCTAATGTCAACAGGATTGCCGGCTTTGTCCTTGGGCATATAATATTTTCCATAAGGTTGATTCCCCTTAACGGTTATGGTTTCATACAAATGACTTTTCAATATTTTTTGATATATTTGATGGGCAAATTCATGGGCGATGACCATATCCTTGTCATCGGGTCTGCCCATTCCAAGGATTTTGGAGAAAGAATGTTCCCCGATAAAAGCACCGGCTGCTATGACATGAAAGCCATCTCCTTCTAATATGTTCCTCAGTTCAATTAATGCATCATCAAAATTTCTGTTCCCATAGACAACAACACAAACAGCCATGGCACCATTTCCTCTGATACTATTTAAATAGTTGAGCAGTACATTGGGGACTCTCCCTGCATAAACAGGAACCCCTATAACAGCTAAATCTTCCTCATTCAGAGAAAGGTTTTTATGCCTTGCATCCTTCAAAGTAAAATCAATTTTATTGAAACTTTTATTTTGTGATAAAGTGTATGCTAACTTTTGTGCCATACCTTCGACAATTTTTTTTGTGGTCTCCGTTGGGCTGAAATATATGGCATTGACATTCATCTGTTCACTTCTCCTTTCAACCCAGTACAGCATCCTCTAAATAACTGTGCATTATGCCGTACGCCAGCTTATTTTAAATTATATTTGGCCAGTCTGTCATAAAAAGCAGACCTGCTTAAATTCATCATCCGTGCCGCTGCACTTTTATTGCCGTTTGCTTTTTTTAAGACATCTAACAGCATTTCCTTCTCAAAATTAATTAACGAACTGCGATAGGTTGAATAGGCTACTGATGACTGCACCTTTTCAACTTTCATAATCTGTGAAGGAAGGTTTTCTATCCCGATTTCACCCTCCCAAGCATAATTTGCTGCTCGTTCTATAGCGTTTTCAAGTTCCCGAATGTTACCAGGCCAAGCATAATCTTTTAAAGCTTTTTGGGCTTGTTCATTGATACCTGTTACCTTTGATCCCAGAATTTGGTTGTATTTTTCAATAAACGATACCGCTAATGCGATGATATCTTCTGAACGCTCTCTAAGGGGCGGCAGGTAAAACTCAATAACATTGAGGCGATAATAAAGATCCTCTCTGAAGGTTCTCTTAGCAATGGCTTCCCGCAAATCCCTATTGGTAGCTGCAATAATTCTAACATCTACGATTTGTTTACTGGTTCCTCCAACACGTATAAATTCTTTTTCCTGCAACACTTGCAGTAACTTAGCCTGTATTGATAAAGGCATATCACCGATCTCATCCAAAAAAATCGTTCCCTTATGTGCTCTCTCAAAATAGCCGGGTTTTCCGTTCTTTAATGCCCCGGTAAACGAACCCGGTGCATACCCAAAAAGTTCAGATTCAAATAATGTTTCCGGTATGGATACACAATTTACCTTTACGAATGGTTGTTTTGCTCTGGGACTGGCTTCGTGAATGCCCCGGGCAAACATATCCTTACCTACTCCGCTTTCTCCTGTTAATAAAACGGTTGAACTGCTTCGTGCAATAAACTGTGCATCTTTTTTTATCTTTTTAAAATGGATATTATTGGTGACAATTTGATCAAAACGGCTGCTATTGCCACCGCGCTTTTCAAGCTCATCACGGTAATATTGTACTTTTTGGTTCAAATAAAACCATTTTCGAGCTATCTCCTGAGTAACTGCATTATCATTAAGATAAACCGTACTGACAATGCCGGTAATATCTGCACCTTCATAATTGTCTTTTCTGATTGGGATATGTGAAACAATACATTTTTTCCCGCATATATCACAGGAGTCAACTTCAGCAGAACCGGATTTGCCGATTTTAGTCAGGCAATTAGCCGGAAAAACATCGTCAATCTCTCTTCCGATAATTTGTTCCGACGGTTGAGCAATCAATTCGCAAGCGCTTTGATTAACATACTTTACCCTACCAAAAACATCCGATACAAAAACACCGTCGGAAGAAGCACTTAGAACACCATCAATGGTTGTTTGAAGTTCTTTCACTATTTCTAGTTCCTGGGCAATTTTTTCCATATCAGAAATGTCCAAGAAGGCAAAGCTGGAACCTATTTGTTCGTCATTTTCAATGATTGGCACTTGGTTAATAATAACCGGTAACGACTTTACCGTTCTTTTTAACCCTATTCGGAGCTCCTCTGAAATCGTAATCTCCGGAAAAATCTCCTTTAAGTGTTTGCCTTTAATTTTTAAAAAGTTCAGTTGGAACATCCTTTCAGCAGCAGGATTTATCTTCAATATATAACCTTCTTTATCCGTAATGATAATACCTTCGTAATTTACCCTGAAAAGGGACTCCAGCAATGCTGATGATGCCATAATCATATTAAGACTTTCACGGAGATATTCTGCTGTTCCAATCATTCCAACCACTTTATCGGAACGATCAAGAACAACCACGTTGTCAACCCGGCTTTTGGTGACCCTCACAACCAGTGAATATTCATCATAGGTCCGATCAATCGTTACAAAAACAGGCTTATCAACCATATAAGCTTCACAGGGCGTATCTAAGCTTGCACCCTCTAATAGCGCCTTAAATAATCTTTTTTTAGGAAATACACCAATTAATTTTTCATTTTCATCCACCACAGGAAGCGTATTAATTTTGTATTCTTGATAGTACTCGACAACTGTTCGCAAAGTATCTCCCAAATAAAGAACTTCAAAATGTTTATTCATCATCTGTTCGACCGTTAACCTTGTAGCAGTATTTAAAGAATTGGAATCGTTCATTTTTCTCGTTTCCTTTCTTTGAGGTAATGCACTTAAAGATAATGATATGCCAGGAATTAGAATTTAACCGGTTTTAAAAGAAATTCTAAGTTATAACCGATTCTCTTTGATAATAGGATCTGCCTAAGCTTAAATCTTCAGCTAAAAACTCTTTAATTAATCCATCGGGCAAACTGACAAGAAGTCCGCCTCTTTCACTAATATCTATAGCCAATCCTTTAGGACTTTCCTCACTGTTAATGGAAATATATCGACCTAATGTGACGTTGTTTTCAATCCATTTCCTTCTGAGATAGGGATACCCCATTTTTAAAAATCTCTGATAATGCTTCTCCCAGATAGATATAAACTGACTAAGAACATTTAAACGTGATAAGCGTCGGCCCAGTTCTATTTTTAATGAAGTGCTGGTATCTTTACAATCAGGGGGAAGTTGATTTTCATCCTGATTAACATTTATCCCGATGCCCATTATCACAAACCCGGCAGTACCACTGGAAATATTGCTTTGAGCAAGAATGCCGCATACCTTTTTACCACCTATAACGATGTCATTTGGCCACTTAATTCCGGCTTTACATTGGGTTACTTTTCTTATGGTTTCAGCAACCACTACTCCGCTGAGCAATGTCAATTGAGGCACAAGCCGGCTATTTAGCTTAGGCCTCAAGATCATGGACATCATTATTCCTTTTCCCGGCGGGCAAACCCATTGGCGTTGCATCCTTCCCTTACCCGATGTCTGAAAGGTGCTCATAACAATCGTCCCTTCATGCGCTCCCTTCAAAGCCATCATCTGGGCAACCGTATTAGTTGACGACACCTCCCGATAAATAATTATATCTTTTTCCTTCAATCGAATATGCTTATGTCGGTGGGAACGCTCTCTCATGGCGGCCTGGTTTATATTCATATAAATTCTTCCCCTTTTATCATACTCATCTTTTAAGTATAAAATGAAGACAACCCCTCGTCAAGACTTTCAACTACATCACAAACGCCGTACCTTATGCTAGGGAACAGAAACCTTTTTCCTTATCCCACTCATCTTCCTTATCCCACTGGTCGATGATTTCGGGGACGATTTTGTACAAATCTCCCACCAAGCCGTAATCGGCTACCTCAAAAATAGGAGCACCAGGGTTTTTGTTGATAGCCACAATAATGTCTGAATTCTGCATCCCGGCCAGGTGTTGGATGGCACCTGAAATACCGCAGGCAAAATATATTTTGGGCTTTACGGTGGTTCCCGTCTGTCCTACCTGATGGCAGTGGTCAATCCAGCCGGCATCAACTGCTGCACGGGATGCTCCCACTACACCACCTATGGTATTGGCAAACTTTTGGACCAGTTCAAAGCCTGATGCGTTGCCCAGCCCTCTTCCACCTGAACAGATAATCTCCGCATCGTTAAGGGATACCATCTGTTTGGCCGCTTTGACAATTTCCACCACCTCTACAGGGAAATCTTCTTTCTTCAGACTGCCCTCCAGATTGATGCATCTGCCTTCTCTTCCTTCAACTCTCTTCATTTTGTCCATGACTCCGGGCCTTACGGTGGACATTTGAGGTCTGCGGGCAGGACATACGATAGTAGCCATCAGATTACCGCCGAAGGCGGGACGTGTTTGTTTCAGGTTCTTGTCTCCATCGTCTCTGTCCATTCCTGTTGTATCGGCTGTCGTATATTTTTCTAGGTAATCGATATAATTCCCGGTATTTACATCAAGCCTTGTGCAGTCTGCCGTAAGTCCTGTATCAAGTCTGGCTGCAATTCTCGGGGCCAGGTCTCTTCCGATATGAGTGGCTCCAAAGAGCACAATCTCCGGCCTGAATTCTCTTATGGCTTCGGTCATCACTTTGGTATATGCCTCTGTCGTATAATTTTCAAGCAAGGGATCACTTGCCACATAGACTTGATCTGCACCGTAGGCATAGAGCTCATCGATGATGTGGTCCACATTCCCTCCGATTAACACTGCGCATACCTTTGTTTCATTTCCGATTTCTCTTGATATCCTGTGTCCTTCTCCCAGGATCTCAAGGGCCACATTCAGAAGCTTACCTTCTCTTTGCTCCGTAAAAACCCAGACATCTTTATAGGCTGAAATATCCACTGGGGCTTTTTCCCTTTCTTCGGTTTTTACGATGGCATCGAATTTGCACGCTGGAATACATTGGTTGCACACGGTGCACTTCTCATTGATGACCGCCAGCTTATCTTTCATCTCGATTGCATCGAAGGGACATGCATTGACACAGAGGGTGCAGCCCTTGCATTTTTCATTGATGATCTGTATTGCCATGTTCCATCCCTCCTTAAATAATGTGTTTCTCTTTTAGATCTAAAACGAATTTCTCTGTGATTTCTTTTGCCGAGTTGCCCTCTATGATGACACCCTTACCTTTTTTAACAGGCGTAAAGGATTTATATACGTTGGTGGGCGAGTCTTTTAGTCCAACCGTCTCCGGATCTACTCCGATGTAAGCCGCACTCCATACTTTGATATCAAATGCCACCGCCCTGCGAATTCCCCGGATTGTCATATACCGAGGGCTGTTAAGCTCTTTTATAGCCGTAAGCACGCAGGGCCTTTTTAATCTCAGAATCTCATAGCCGTTTTCCAGTGCCCTCTTTAAGGTGAGGTCATCGCCCTCCATGGAAAATTCTGTTACGTAGGTTACCTGCGGCAGTCCCAGCTTTTCAGCAAGCTGAGGGCCTACCTGAGCCGTATCCCCGTCTATAGCCTGCCGCCCGGTGAAGATGATGTCATAGTCCCCCAGCTTTCTGACAGCCGCAGCAAGCGCATTGGACGTTGCCCATGTGTCGGAACCTCCCAGAACTCTGTCAGAAAGCAAAACTGCATCATCCGCTCCCATGGCAATGCATTCTTTGAGCGTTTCCATTGCCTGGGGCGGTCCCATGGAGACCACCGTGATATATGTATCCGGATCCTTATCTTTGATTTTTAAAGCCTCCTCCAGAGCGTTGGCATCGTCATGATTTAAAATGCTCGGTACGCCTTCCCTAATAAGAGTCCCGTTGGCGGGATCTATCTTGACTTCGTTGGTATCAGGCACCTGCTTCACACATACGATTATTTTCATTTCTGTTCCTCCTATTGAACAATGGTCAAACAATGGTCGAACAGTGGTTGAACGATGGTTCCACTATTGTTTCGCTATTGTTCCACTACCGTTTAACTATTGAATTTTTTTTTGTAAAATATTCCACCACTTTTAACAGCGGTGGAATATTTTCAATAGGTTACATTGTTAACCTTTGATCACTCTAGGTGTAAGCATTTGATGAACCGCACAAATACTTTTCGGGTTTTGATAATACGAACCTACGAATGCCTTGCAGTAATTTCTTAGATTGGGCAAATCTACGATCTCATCGACTAAGCCTTTTTTAGCACAATAGGCCGGTCTGGATTTGTCATGGTATTGCTGTATCATATCGTTCATTTTTTCTATCGTAGCATCTAATGGCTTACCGGCTTCCTTATCTTTGACCAGGCGGCGCGAATACGATGCTGTAGCAGCTGTTTCACCATGCATGACATAGATTTCAGTAGCAGCAGTTCCAAGGGTAAAGGCGTTATTGTTATTGGCCTGAGGACCACCCAACACATAATGAGCCGCAGCACTGCCTTTCCTCAAAACAATGGTCATCATAGGATTATCCGACTGTTCAATAGAATAGATCAGACTCATTCCAAGACCCAGCATCTCAGCGTTTTCTGCCGTATCACCCACGTCGATGCCGGTAGTATCTTGTACCCAAATAATTGGGATGTGGTCACGTCCGCATAACGTAACAAATTCATTCATTTTAATGAGTCCTTCACGATACAGCTTTCCGCCTATTCCCTTATAATCCGCATATTTAGGGTAATCTGATCCGAGACCACCTTGATTGTTGGCAACAAAACCACATAAAAAGCCATCCATTTTAGCTAACCCGCAGTACATTTCAGGGCCGTAATCAGGTTTAAACTCCATATGTTCACTATTATCAAACAGCCGTGCCAATACCTCATGCATCGAATATGTACGTCTTTGGTTAAAAGGTATCAAGCTGTAAAGCTCATCAGCAGAAAATTTGGGTTCTGCCGGCTCTGCCACTCTAAAAAACTGCGGATCATATCCCGGCAAAGTACTCATATACCGTTTGATATCATCCAGAACTTCCTTTTCCGTATCACATACATCTCTTATAAAACCGGTTCCATTGTGATGAATTTCAACCCTGCCCGGAGGTGTTGCCTTAAATTTCTTGGTTACTTCAATCAGATCTTCGGCAACCTCCTGATCAATATAGCCTTTGGGTTTCATACCGCTGACGATGCCGGCACCGCCTACTGCCATATTGCATTTTTTATGTCCAATCAAAATCGTCGGACTGATGGATTGATATCCACCACCGGCCGGATTGGTGCCATAGATGCCGACTATAATGGGAACACCCAGTTTCTGAAGCTCAGCGTGCCGGAAAAAGGGCGTACCGCTGCCTCTTCGGTTGGGGTAAAGTTGCTCTTGTTCCATCAGCTTGGCACCACTGCAATTTAGGACCCATACCAATGGCAAATGCAGTCTTTTTGCTATGTCGGTAACCCTCAGAACGTTATCTGCCTGACCGGAAAGCCACGCTCCGGCCATCACCTTATTATTAGATGCAATGATAATAGCCCATTTACCTGCAATTTTGCCCAGCCCGTCAATTACGCCGGTATTGCCTTCTTCATTGCCAAGGGGGTCATAAATCGTATGTAACGGACACCACGTACCCGGCTCTACCAGATACTCCAGACGCTGCCACGCAGTCCATTGTCCTCTTTCGTTTATAGCTTCAGTTGACTTCCCATTATTTTTTACCCGTTCAACCTCTTCTGCTACTGAATTTTCTGCATTTTTTAATTCTTCAATATTTTTTTTAAGGGTTCTTTCTAGTTCTTTGCCTATACCTGGCATCTCTGAAAAATAGGGATGCATAGGATATCCGTATTCTGTCATTTCTATTCTCCTTTCAGGTCAAATTAACAGTAGAAACTCTCATTAACGGTTAGGCTGATAGCCAAGCTCAATTCCTGCGATAATACCCATATGAATATTGCTTGTTCCTTCCAATGTTTCAAACTGTTTAGCATCACGCAGCCATCTGCCGCAAGGATATTCTGTTGAATAACCGTATGAACCGTAAATCTTCATAGCCATATTGGCAGCATGAACTGCTGCATTGCAGCCAAACAGCTTTGCCATGGAAGTAGCCTGCTGGCTGGGCAGTTTGTTTTCTTTCAGCCACGCAGCCCTGTATACCAAATATTTGGCTGCATCATCATCCAGTTTCATTTCAGCGATCTGCTGCTGGATCATCTGGAACTTACCAATGGGCCTTCCGAATTGAATTCTCTCATTAGCATAGTTGACCGAACCTTCAAGACATGCTGCAGACAATGCTGCCGCACCCGTTGCACACCCCATACGCGTATTATTCAGCATCCACATACAGAGAGGGAATCCTTTATTAACAGGACCTAACAAGTTTTCTTTAGGAACCACTGCATTTTCAAAAACCAGTTCGGATGTTGGAGCCGTCCACATGCCCACTTTCTTATGAATTGGAATTCTGGTGATACCGGGCGTATTATTATAATCGATGATAAAGCAGGATAATCCCTTAGGCCCTCCGCCTTCTGCCGTTACTGCATAAAGAAGACCTATATCACTGCTGTGTCCTCCCGAGATCCACATTTTCGATCCATTGATCAGCCAATGGTCACCTTTATCTGCTGCAAAGGTTTTCATACTGCCTACATCGGAACCCGAGTTGGCTTCGGTGAGAGCAAAGCTGCCTACAGCTTTCCCGCTGACAAGGTCAGGAATATACTTTTCCTTTTGTTCTTCTGTTCCCCATTCATTAATAGTCATTGCAGGGCCCCAGCAGTTACCGCTGATACTTAATCTCCAAGAAGTATGAACCTTGGCTATTTCATATAAAGCTGTTACCGCTTCCATCCAGCCCATACCGTTTCCGCCGTACTCCTCAGGTATACTCCACCCTAACAAGCCCAGCTCTCCCATTTTAGTCAGTATCTCCCTACGATAGTGATGATTTTCTTCATCCTCTTCAATATAAGGGGCAATTTCCTTTTCTGCAAAATTCCTGGCCATATCCTGAACCATCTTTTGCTCTTCAGTTAATCCAAAATTCATAACAAAACCTCCTATTAAATAATAATATCTTTTATTCAATTACTGCCAGGGAGTGCCAATCTAAACCCCTGAATTGACAAAGACCTCTTTAACTACAGTAATTTTATTC
>JAKSCF010000257.1 GCA_022360735.1 Clostridia bacterium | reverse complement strand
TTTTTTTTTTTTTTTAAAAGGGCGATAAGACATTTTCGCTTTTCTTAGTCCGGCAAGTCCCATATCCTCTTCTCTATTAACATATTTTACATAATTAGCGTTAGCCTTACAAAATTCGTTATTAATAGCCTGGTAAAGTCCTCTAATTTGATGATTTGCTTTTTCAACATGGACGGATAGAGATTTTTTTCCTAAAGGGCCTCCAATGGTAAAAGCTTCAATTTGGCCGTTAATTTTAATAGCTCCACCGATGTAACCGGCGCTGTCAAAATTTGAAAAAGCAGATATTAAAGCTTTTTCTTCCATCTTAAGTAATTCCATTTCTTTTGGGTCAATGGATTTATCATCATTAAGCCTTGCATTGAATTCGATACATTCATCGGCCATTTCCGGTCTGAGAGGAATATACTCATAATCAAAATGAGCTTTAAAATGATTTAAGTGATTTCTTTTACTATGAAATTTCCTGCCTCTCAATTCCATTAGATCTCTGGATTTATAAACATAATCGTAATTAGGACGGTCTGATATAAACTCCATTTCATTTGGTTTTGCTTTTTCAATAATATCTATCATATGAAACGGTAATAATCGAATAGTAAAAAGATACCCTTTTGATTCAAATAGACTTCGTACTTTATCAATGGTATTTGACAATTTTTCAGGATCATAATCTCCGCTTTTAGTCAGTGGTGGAAATAAAAAAGGTTCAGGCTTGTTGACTTCTAAATGACTGTTGCCCGATATACATAAAAAATCATCAACAACCTCATATCTAAAATTGTTGAGATTTTGCCACATAAATAAACTTGTAAATGTGAGACCGGAAGTTTTGTAATCAAAACCGTATAAGTATTGATCTAAAAATTCCTTATCTTCTATTTTAAAACAATTTTTTAACATATTTTAACAACCCCTAATAAATTTACTAAAAAGATTATAACATTTATTTCTATTTTTCATAGAAATAAAAATCTTTTTAGTGAATATTTTTATAATACCCGTTTTATGCTTCAACAAACTTTTCTTTTAAGTTTAAAAAAGTTTTTTCATTCCTTCTATTAGGAGAATGATTTACTTTTATTATTGGTTATTAAAGAAACAACAATCATTGAAAATTTTACAAAGAGTATCTTTATCATAAATACAAATAATAAAATTGACAGCAATTTTTAATAATGAAAGGAGCATGTTAATGAATAAAAAAATTATTTTAATAGCTATATTTGCATTGGCTATTGGTCTTTTTGGAGGATGTACACCTGCTGCAGAAAAACCATTAGACGACCCTAATATTAACGATCCATATGATTATAATAATAACCGAAATACGCCATATGACCCTAACGACAATATGCGATATAACAATAATGGTAACGGATATTTAAACAATAATGGATATTTAAATAATGATAATGGGTTATTAAATGAAGGCAGATTAGAAAGCTTAGTCAATCAAATCAATGGCGTTGATGATTGTGTAGTGGTTGTTGATGGGGATACTGCTTATTGTGGAATAAATACTAATGGATTATCTAACGCCCAAGTCAATGCGTTAAGATCAAAGGTAACCAATCAGATTAAAGAATCTCAGCCTAATATTGATAACGTATACTGTACAACAGACCAGACAAGCTTTAATAATATTAGAAGATTAAAAAATAATGCAGGTAACAATACAAGAACCAATAAGATGCTGGAAGGCATTAAAGGCTATTTCCAATAATTATACTCCTGTAGAATGCCGGTAATGATAACCGGCATTACCTTTGTTTTAAGAGGGGATTCTTATAATTGAGAATAATGATCGAAAAAACTTACATAAAATTCATAAGCCCGGAAACATGACTAAGAAATAATCCCTTACTGAAGCTTGAAATCATTGGAAACACTAAACTAAAATGATTCATTTTATAATAATGAAATTGGCACAAGAATTGCATTTATTACAAAACAATAATAGAAAAATTAGGATTATCAAATATGAGGAGGTATTTTTCAATGAGAGAAGTTGTAATTGTTGGTGCGGCTAGAACGCCTGTCGGTTCTTATGGAGGTGTATTCGCCAATGTTTCTGCAGTACAATTGGGAACAGTAGCTGTTAAAGGCGCTATGGATAGAGCTGGAATCAAACCCGAAATGGTTAATGAGGTGATATTTGGTAATGTACTTCAAGCCGGTCTAGGGCAAAATGTAGCGCGACAAGTATCTATCCACTCAGGCATTCCACAGGAAGTTCCTTCTATGACCATTAATAAGGTATGTGGATCCGGTCTTAGATCGGTTAGCCTTGCAGCTCAAATCATTAAATGCGGTGATGCTGACTGTATCGTTGCCGGAGGAACAGAAAATATGAGCCAAGCACCGTATTTAATGCCAAAAGCAAGATGGGGCGCTAGAATGGGCGATACTAAAATGATTGACTCTATGGTACATGACGGCTTAACAGATGTTTTCAATAATTACCATATGGGTATTACTGCTGAAAATATTGTTGATCAATGGGGCTTAACTCGTGAAGAATTAGATGAATTTGCAGTAAGGTCACAACATAAAGCTGAAGCAGCCATTAAAGAAGGTAAATTCAAAGATGAAATTGTGCCGGTTGAAATCCCTCAACGTAAAGGCGATCCAATCATTTGTGATACAGATGAATATCCTAAAGCAGGTGCAACCCTGGAAAAAATGGCTAAGCTAAGACCCGCTTTCAAAAAAGACGGTGCTGTAACAGCTGCCAACTCATCCGGTATTAATGATGGTGCTGCGGCAGTAGTTGTTATGGCAAAAGAAAAAGCTGAAGAACTGGGATTAAATATTCTTTGTACTATAAAAGCTACAGGCTCTGCAGGGCTTGATCCTACTATCATGGGATACGGTCCGGTTCCGGCAACAAAAGTTGCTTTAGAAAAAGTAAATATGAAAATAGAAGATATTGATTTAATTGAAGCAAATGAAGCGTTTGCTGCTCAATCAGTAGCTGTTTGCAAAGATTTAGGATTAGATCCTGAAAAAGTAAATGTTAACGGTGGAGCAATTGCAATAGGTCATCCAATTGGAGCATCTGGTGCAAGAATCTTGTTAACACTTATTTACGAAATGCAAAAAAGAGATGCTAAAACAGGTTTAGCAACCCTTTGCATTGGCGGAGGCCAAGGTACATCATTAATAATTGAAAGATAAATTCTTTTACAGTGAATGAAATGCCTCTGCTTTTAGTAGGGGCATTTTGTTCACCTTATTTATGATTTCCTCATACAATAATAAATAAGTAGTTATGGCTTTATTATTGGGGGGGAAAAGCATTGAAATATCCCGTAAAAATTTATGATTTTGATGAAAAAAAAGTCCTTACTCTTGATATAAATGATGTTATAGCTTTAATTGCAGCTTCCAGTATGCCTTTTACTTTTCCAGATGAAGCAATAAAAGCACAAATTATTGTTGCAAGAACTTTTATAGCAAGAAGATTAAAATATCTAGGCGGTAAAGGCTGCAGCCTTAATAATACCGCAGATATTTGTAATACGACCCATTGTATTAATTTTTTATCAAAAGAGGAATTAAAAGAGAAATGGCGAAATGATTATAATAAAAACTGGGCGCATTTAAATAAGCTGCTTGAAGAAACTGAAGATAAAATTATAGTTGTCAATAATAAACCTATATTACCACTTTTTCACGAAGCTTGTGGTGGTGCTACAGAAAATAGCGAAAATATTAATGGTACGCCCATATCTTATTTAAGGAAGACATTTTGTAACTACTGTAAAGAAAATATTAAAGACATTACAAATAAAAATATAAACATTGAAGAAATTGAACAAACTTTGGACACGAGTATGACCATGTTATATTGGGAAAATCATCCAGAAATCAAAGGTTTTATTGAAAATGTTGAACAAGATGAAGAAGGACGCATAAAATCATTAAAAATTGGAAATAAAGTATTTAAAGGTCATGAAATAATAGATTATTTAGGCATCCAATCGACTCGATTTGGATGGGCACCTAGAGTTATTACTTTTCAATCCAAAGGCTGTGGTGACGGACTGGGACTTTGCCAATATGGGGCAAAAATGATGGCAAAAGAAGGAAAAACAGCTGAGGATATATTAAGATATTATTATACGGGTATTGATATTTCTGTTATCAAACCTTATGACCCTTCAAAACCCCTGGAAGGCAGAACCATTTTACTGGATCCCGGCAATGGGGTAAAAAAAGATAAAGGTTATTGTGGAAGAGATTTAATGCTTCAGATCTGCAATGAAATAAAAGAACATCTTTTATCTTGGGGTGCAAAAGTATATCTTACCAGAGAAGAGGATAAATTTTGCTCATTACAAGAAAAATCCAAAATTTCTAATGCTGTAAACCCAGATTTTTATATTGCGATAAACTGTAATCACGCTAAAAACAAAAGTTTATCGGGCACTGATATATTCCATTTTAGAGGAGATCAAGAAAGCAGGGCATTGGCTGAAAGCATCTCCGATAGGTTTCGTAACAGTACCGATTTAATTCAAAAAGGCGTTAAGATTGCTGATTTATCCATCTTTAAAGAAATACGCGTCAATGCATTATTAATTGAATTAGGATATTTGTCTAATGAGCAAGATAAACAAGTACTAGAAAACTCTAATGGCAAAAAATGTATATGTAAATCAATTTCGGAAGCAATTCATGAATTTTACACAGGAAGATAAAAATTTACATTTATTTTTCGTAAAAACATTGACGCATTATTATTTGCTGTGTATAATAGTACTTTAAAAGCATGATAATGCGTCATGAGTTTTGAAAGAAGGTGGTATCTTGGCGCAAACTAATGACATAGCTAAAATAAAGAAGGCAATAGAGGATATGTTAGGCGTTAAAGTAAGACTTAAAACAAACAAAGGAAGAAAAAAAATATCCATTCGCACAGGAGTAGTAGAGCATACATATCCAAATATCTTTACTGTAAGAATAAGAGATAAATACGACAAAGAACGAACCGTTTCATTTGCATATACAGACATTCTTATTAGAAATGTTCAGATAATGCCTTTTGAAGAAGAGCATACAAAGCAAGTTAGTTAACTAAGAAAACCGGATCAAAATGGATCTGGTTTTTTTATGTGCGAATATATATTGTCTGATTATAGCAGGATAAAGTACTTTAATAATTTTTTTCTCACAATTATACAAGTTTTATTTGTATGTAAGATAAAAGTAATCATATTTTTGTACAAACAAAATATGATTATAGTAAATAGGTGGACTGTATTCCTATACGACATACCACCTAAAGAGTGAGGAGGAAGAAATGATGACAACAGAATCAATAAAAGATTCCTTTAAGATGCTACAAATGACTGAAAAAGAAACCACACAGATTCTACTAGAAGAAGATATTCTTGTGCCTGATATTAAACCAGATTTATCTAACATTGTATCGATTGAAGGTAAAGTGAAAATTATTGATAAAGATATTGCTAACGGTAAAGTTAAGTGTACAGGAAAAATGGACCTGAAAATATTATATGTTCCTGTTGAAAATAGGGGAGATTATCCACTAGTTCCAATGGATGCGGTTGTAGATTTTAGGAATGAATTGGACTATCTTATTTCAGATAAATCAGAAGTTGAAGTTCTTGTTAATGTCGAGCATATGGATTACTCTATCGTCAATGAAAGAAAGTTAAAAATAAAAGCAGTAGCAAACATTACGGCAAAATCCTATCAAACACTCAACATGGATTTGGTATCAAAAACAGAAAATGAAGAAATGCAATTTCTCAAAAATCAAATAAAATATACAGATATTTTAGAGCGGAAAAAAGCAGCGATAGACATAAAAGAAGAACTCAGTATCAAGGATGGTATGCCGGAAATCGGTCAAATATTAAATTGGGATATTAATATCTTTGAAAATCAAAAGCAGATCATTAACGATAGAGCTGTTATTAATGCAACGGTACAGTACAATATATTGTACCTAAGTGATGAAGTAGAGCCTACGCCTGTATTGTTTAGAGATACATCAGAATTTACACAATTTATAGATATCAAGAATGTAGAAAGTAATGTAGACAGCAAAGTGGATTTTTCATTAAACTATTCCAATATTACTCTAAAGCAAGATGTAGAAGAAAATGCTACGCTTTTAGAAGCAGATATTGATATTCAAACAGACATAGAGATATCCCAATTAAAAGAAAAAGAAATACTAATAGATGCTTATCATCCTCAAAAAGAAGTAGAAGTTGAAACCGATCTGATAAAGTGTAAGCTTTTGTGTGGAAAAGGTGCAGCCGAAATTCCGGTAAGAGAAATTATTACGC
>JAKSCF010000167.1 GCA_022360735.1 Clostridia bacterium | reverse complement strand
TTTGAAGAAGCTGATTATTTAATTAAAAATGGCATTGCTCCGGAGTCTGGTATTTTTAAGGAATTGAGAAATATGTTTGCTCAAGGACAGGTTGGCTTTATTATTGATGGAGACTTTGGTTACTCTATATATCTTAATTTAAGCCCAAAAGGACAAGAATTCAAAGATGAAATAGGTATTATGCCGGTTCCGGAAGGTTATGGGTTTATGATAGAGCATGATTTAGCTATCTTTAATACGACAAAACATGCTAATGAAGCAGCCATGCTTATAGACTATTTAAGTGGACCGGAAGGCATGACCATCTATAATGATAATAACGGTAATAAGAACCCGTCAAGAAAATCTGTAGAAGCATTGGATTTTTATCAACAACCAGAAAATGCACATATGAAAATCTTTATTGAAGCACTTAAAACCACACGTCCTATGCCGGCCAGACATCCAATGTTTAATAAAGCTATGGAGGAATTGGCAGAAGGAATACAAAGAGTTGTTTTAAATAAAGAAAAACCAGAAGATGTTGTTCCTTCTGTTGAAAAAAGAATAAAGGAATTGTACGAAGACTAATTTATAATTTAACGCCTAATACCTTGAATAAATAATAAGGTGGCTGTATTTATAAGTGAGAAAAAAGATAAATGCCGCCGCCTTAAATTATCAACAATACCGGTTGTGGGGGATGAATGAATGAGCATATTAGCAAAAAAAGGCTTAAAAAGACAACAAAAGGATACAATGTTTATTATCTTTTGTATTGCCCCTATGTTTTTGGCTTTAACAATTGTTGTTTTTATTCCCATTGTTAAAGCCATTTGGATGAGTTTTTTTGATTATAGGTTAACTTCACTTGAAAATATCAAATGGAATAATTTTGAAAATTACATCAGCTTATTTAAATCAAGCAAAGTATGGGATTATTTATATAATACCTTTTTATATATTACCGTAGTTGTAGGGATTGAATTGATTATTGCAACACTCCTGGCATTAATGCTAAATACTAATATTAAAGGCAGACGTGTTTTTAGAGGAATACTTTTTATTCCTTGGGCTGTTCCAGGTGTAGTGGTTGGTCTTTTGTGGAAATGGCTGTTTCAAGCAGACTTTGGACTGATAAACTATGTATTATATAACTTGGGGATCATTAAAAACGCGCACCAGGCTTGGATAGTAAGCCCTGACTTAGCTATTATAACCGTTATGGTTGCTGCAATTTGGAGGCAAACACCTTATTTGATGGTAATGATATTAGCAGCACTCCAATCAGTAGATAAGTCCTTGATTGAAGCGGGTACAATTGATGGTGCAAAAAAGTTTAAATTGTTTTGGCATGTTATATTACCTTCCATCAGGCCGGTCATAGATTCTTGTATAACTATTTCAATTATTATCAATGCCCAAATGTATGTACTCATTAGTTTGATAACTGATGGAGGACCAATGAGCAGAACGTCTACATTTGCGGTTGCTGCCTACAAAAAGGCTTTTGTAGAGTACGATTTAGGTGGTGGCAGTGCAATAGGCGTTGTTTTATTAGTATTACTTATTACAATTACCAGAATGTATAAAAAATTTGCAACTAGAAACGATACAGTCTAGTGGTCCGTAACATATAAAATTATGGGTAGATTGTCGTAGATTTTTTCGCAAGACAAGGCGGAGGAGGTGCGTCCGGCACTTACATGTAAGTGCCGGATAACCCGACGACAACATGATTTGAAATAATGAATTATTTCAAATCATGTACGCTGATTCTTGTGGAGTTATAGCGACCGACTAGCCAATCATAACGGGGGTATATCAATGATTGAACAGCAAAACAGAAAAAGAAATAGTACAATATTATCATATCTTGTTATATGTATTATCATAATTTTATATATTTTCCCAATATATTGGATGTTTGTTTCGTCTTTTAGGGATAACAGTATGATTCTTAGTTTTCCACCAAAACTATTTCCTACAGGGGGGAGTCTGGAAAATTATAGAAAAATACTATCGGATAATAACTTCATACAGTATTTTAAAAACAGCGCATTTGTTTCTTTGTCTGTTGTTGTGATTAGTACAGCAATGTCTATGACGGCCGGATATGCGTTTTCAAGATACAAATTCAGGTTTAAAGAAACGCTTTCCACAATGATATTGTCAATTCAGATATTTCCCATTACAGTGATTATTATTTCATTGTATACAATATATGTGAATTTAAATCTTTTAAATACACATTTTGGACTCATTATAGCTAATACTTTATATACCTTGCCATTTTCGGTATGGTTTTTAAAATCGTATTTTGACACAATTCCTACATCTATTGATGAATCGGCTAGTATTGATGGGTGCAGCAGATTAAGAACCATGTATGGAATTATTGTACCTTTAATCAAGCCGGGGATTATAGCCGTAGTGATTTATTCTTTTTTAAAAGCATGGGATGAATATGTTTTTGCGAGAACGCTAATTACAAAGGATGCTTTAAGGACGGTTCCAGCCGGCATTGCCTTATCTTTTTTAGGAGAGTTTGGTGATGACTATGCAGGATTAATGACTGTTTCTGTCATTGCGGCTGCACCTGTCATAATAGTATTTATTTTCCTGCAAAAGTATATGGTTTCAGGACTGACAAGTGGTGCAATAAAGGGGTAATTGGATTGTTTCAGCATTACATCCGGTAATCATCAAGGCATGATTGCCTTGATTAATTACAAATATATTTTAATGGGGAGTGTGTTTAAAAGTATGATGAACAAAACAAAACTGGTTGCCCTAGTAATGCTTGTGATGTGCTTAGGGGTGGTGAACGTTGCTAGTGCAGCTAATGTTACAACACAACCAAACGGTGGAACTTGGTATGACACGAATAATAATATTGTTAATTGTCATGCAACAAGCTACATTAGGGTAGGTGACAAATACTATATGTTTGGTGAAAAAAGAGTTGATAGTACCAATATTTTTCATTCGTTTGTATGCTATTCATCAACCAATCTTAGCGATTGGACTTTTGAAGGAACAGTGCTAACGGCCGATGATGTTTCTAGTGACGGTCGTATTGCGACCAGGGCTAAAGTCATTTATAATGATGCTACCGGGAAATATGTGATGTATTTTAAATTTAAAAATGCAGATGGAAGCAACAGAACCTATGGTATTGCAACTTGTAATACAGTAAATGGTCATTATACTTTCCAAGGAAGAGACTATCCGTCCGGAGGAGATTTTGGAGACGGGTCTCTGTTTAAAGATGATGACAACAAAGCGTATCTTGTTTATTCATATTTGAATGCAAGCAATGTACGCGAACTTCGCATAGATCAGCTCACCAGTGATTATCTTGATGTTTCCCATAATGTTAAAACTTTTACGTATAACGATTTAGGTTCAAAAAGAGAAGCACCTAATATATTTAAAACGAATGGATATTACTACATAATTACTTCAGGCGTATCAGGATGGCAGCCTAATCAAGCACAGTTTATGAAATCTACATCTTTATCTGGTGGATGGTCTGGTTTAATGGATTTTTGTGATAGTTCGATAACTTATGATTCACAGGGATCGGATGTAATGGTAGTTGAGGGGTCACAGCAAACAACATTTATATTTGTTTCCGATAGGTGGAATTGGGTTAAGTATGAAAATGGCACACTCTTACATACACCTATACAATTTAATGGATCAGATATATACATAGAATACATGAAAGACTTTAGTATTGATGCTTCAACCGGTACTTGGAGTGCAGGCTTAAATGATTGGTGGAAATACATAAAAAATGAAGAAAACAATGTAAAGCTTTTTGGAGATGAAAGTGGACCTGCTGCGACTTTAGGAGATGGAATCTGGACCGGAGAAGGTGTACAGTGGAGTCTTGCACATGTACCTGAAGAACCTGGATACTACTATATTGATAATAATAGGATAGGCATGAGACTATCTGTGGTTAATGATAATGTTGTATTCGTAGAATCAAAAAAATATAAAGAGGCACAAAAATGGCAAGTGATAGACGCAGGAAATGGATATTATTATATATTAAGTAAGAGTGCGGATAAAAAACTAAGAGCAAAAGATAGTACTACACTTGAATTGTATAGTAAATCTGCAACGGGTGCTAAAGTGAAGTGGAAAATAATAGATGTCAATTAATCATGTATATGACTTAAGTTTGAATTTCCTGCATTAAGATGAACCGACATTCATTCAAGTTTAGATTCTTGCCGATATTTAAAAAAGCAACACAAAAATATTGGCAAGAATTCTTTAATCATGTAAAAAAAGTTTGTAAAAAACCAATGAAAGGATAGCTTTCTATGATACAATAATATCATAGGAGACTATTTAATGATGGGAAAAAGAAAAAATAATCAATCCGAAGGAAAACAAAAAATGATTGCTGCTCTTTTAGGTATGACTATTCGAAACTGGGGAAAGGTTTACGGTGAGCCTTCCATCATGTATGAAGGTCGCTTATCAAAAACTAAGAATACCCTCATAAACTGCGGTATTCTTGACATGCCCTAAAGCTTATCGTAGAAAGCTATTTTACACACCCATAAATATAGTATATATTTTAATTAAGACAACATAACTTGCTCTAATTAAAGATCTGCGGAAATGGACTTTGCTAAAGGTTGTTTTATAAGCATAGTTGGGAGTGATGCCATGGAACTGCGTACAATGTATAATATAAAAAAAAGTATACAAAGCAAGATATTCTTGTCTTTTTTATTAGTTATTATTATTCCAACTATATTCATAGGTATCAGTTCATATATTGTATCAGTTGATATTCTTAAAAATAAGGTAAGCTCATCCTTTTCTGATATTGTAAAGTACATTAAATATAGTATAGAAAAAGAATTAGACCAAATTGTGCAGATTTCAGATTATGTTTTTGCAGATAATGAGATAAAAGAAGCTATTATAAAAAGTAATATTAGTAGTTTTAATCATCTAAAAAGCAAGGAAAAATTTAGCCAGAAAATCACCCGATATTCTATTGCCAATACATTCGCAAATATCAATATACTTAATGTATATGCGTTAAAAAATAGCAGCTTTTCTTATACTAAGGATCCAACACTGGTTACCAATGATAAAAGGATCCGACAATCTTCATATTACAAGCAAGCACTTAGTGAAGGCGGAAAGATAGTATGGGGTGAAAAAGTGAATTATTGGCAAAATAACGCAAATGAAGAAAAACAAAATTCTATCTCCCTATTTAGGGCAATAAGGGATAGTAATTATAAACACAATATAGGTGTGCTGTTCATTAATATCAGTTCAAATTTGTTTACAGATTTGATAGGACAATATACATTAAGTAACAGCAGCAGTATATATATACTGGACAATAATAATATGTTAATTTACCAATCTAATAATAAAGCAGATAGGGATATAGAAAAGTATCTTAATGTAATAGGTAATAATAGTAGTGCAGATGACAGTTTTTTTGAGTCAAAAAATGGAAATGAACTTATTGTATATTCTTTATCTACTGAGTATGATTGGAAAGTAATTGGTGTCATTTCGGTCAATGAACTTACAAAGGATAATTCAAAGATTATTTCAATTACCGTATTATCATTTATGATAAGTCTTATCGTGACTTCTATTATATGGTATAAGGTTTCTTCAAGCATTTTAAAACCAGTAAAAACCCTTACAAAGACTGTAAAAAAAGTAAGAGATGGTGACCTAACTTCAAGGTGTCAAGTTGCCAATAAAGATGAAATTGGAGAACTATCACAAAGTTTTAATTATATGATTCAACAAATCAATGTACTTATGGATGA
>JAKSCF010000586.1 GCA_022360735.1 Clostridia bacterium | reverse complement strand
GGCATTTCTATATCAAGAAAAATAATGTCAACTTGATTATTTTGTAAAAAGTCATGTGCTTCATATGGGTCTGTAAAAGTTGCTATAAGAGTCACACTACTCATGTCAACTATTAATTTCTTTAAATATTCCAGTGCTCTTATTTCATCATCTATCGCTATTGCCCTCATTTTTCTCCCCCTTTACAACCTCAAAACTTACTTTTGTTCCCTCACCTAACGCGCTTTCTATCAAAAGACCTTTTCCATAAATTCTTTCAAGCCTTTTATTGATATTATATAGACCTATACTTTCCTTACTAGATTCGATACTTAATATAGATTTTAACTTCTCCTTATCAATTCCTACTCCATTATCCATAACAGATATAACACACTTTTCACTTGTTTCATAAATGCTAAGTATTATGACGCCACTGTTACCTTTTTTTCTTAATCCATGAATAATAGCATTTTCCACAAGTGGTTGTATGATAAGCGGAGGTATTTTTACGAATAAATTTTCTTCTATATCGTAAACAATTTCTATCTTACTAAACCTTGCTTGTTCTAGCTGTATATATGCTTTTACGTATTCAAGTTCTTTATCAAGAGTTATCATATCCTTCAGATTTTTCATATCAAGAGTGCCTCTTAAATGCTTTGAAAGTGCTATTAATAGTTCAGATACTTTTTTAGAATCCTCATTACAATATGATAATATGGTGTTCATTGAATTAAATAGGAAATGTGGCTTAATCTGAGCATTTAAAAAGGCTAGTTCCAATTTGTTGGCTAGCTGTTCGTTTTCCTTACTCAAAATTTCTATTTGTTTTTGCTTCCAATTATATTCCTTTACTACAAAACTCATAATCACATAACTGATTATTAAAACAAATATAGCCGCAAGAGACATCTCTAGATACTTATCTTTTCCATAAGGCATTAAAGTAACACTATTAGGGAATATATACCCAATTAGCATAAGGGTAATGCATAATAATATCATAGCACCAAATTTTTGGATGTTTTTATGCTTATTGATAAAAAGTGCTATATACATACTTTGTAATATAAAAAACAAGGGAACTGTACCATAAATACCACCACTCTCAAACCATGTGAAGGGCAAATAGACAAAAGTTATAAAATATATGCCTAAAAAATAAAGTCTCTCGTAATTCATATCTTTTAAAGTTTTTTTGTAAATATAGAATAAAAAAATAACAATTCCAATCAATATCAGTACGGAAAATACGCCATAATTCCCCCTCCAATTTATATAAGCACTAAGAAGAGCGGCAAACATTCCTGCTATTGTTGCAATATTTAAAAATCTATGCTCCATGGTATATTTTTCTCTACTGCCTAAAAACTTTTCAAAATAATCTACTGGTTTCATTCTTTCACACCTTTAATACGGGGTCAGGCTTGACAAATTGACATCTTTATCCTCTTTTTTGCTTCTTGAAGCTCAATATCTATATTCTGTCTGCTAATAATTTTAGATACGCCTGATTCACTTACTCCGACCGCTTTACATATAGA
This sequence comes from Clostridia bacterium, assembly GCA_022360735.1. Next base: position 7,235 of record JAKSCF010000586.1, on the reverse strand, counting down.
TTTATTACTTTCTTCTGTCAATTCCTTTGCTAAAAGTACAACCAGCTTTTTAGCATCGCTTATTCTCTTTGTTCTTTTTCTACTTTTTATTTCTTCCATATCAATTTCAAAGTAAGCTGTTGTCTTTTTTATTATTTGTTCCAGTGTACATTGCTTTATTTCTTCTTTTTCTATTCCATTAACTATTTCCTCAATTTTATCATCGTCTACCCCATATTCATTTTCTTTTAATTCTTCTTCAATTTCCATATATTTTTTGTATTCATTGATAGCTTCTTTTTTCTTGCTGCTAAGCATGGATAACACATATTCTACATCTACTAAAGTCCTTACATATTTTATGTATTCATTATGACTGCTCCATTTATAATCAGACGTTTGTGTTAGATTTGCTTTTATCGGATTGAAATGTATATATTTTATGAGGGCAAATAAGTACTCATCTTTTTGACAGAGTACACTTTTATACCTTTGCTGAAATATATGTCCGGTTCGATTATGATTTCTATTATACCTTTGGGTATATACTTGTTGTATGCCTTGCATAATTTTTGATAGTGGTACTTTTTTTACCTCTATCAGTAAATGTGCGTGATTATCCATTATGCAGTATGCATAAATCTTAAATTGATATCTTTTCTTGTATTCTCTTATTATGTTTATGTATTGTCGTTTTTCTTTTTCTGTTGTGAATACTTTTTCTCCATTATTGCCTCTCACCATTACATGGTATAAGGCCCCATCATAATGTATTCTTGGCTTTCTTGGCATTTTATCACCTATTACTATTTTTTTCTAATTGTATTCTCAATAAGTCAATTTGTCAAGCCTGACCCCTTATTATCGTTCGACATTGCCGAAAGCATATTGACGATACCGTTCACCGTGCTAAAATGATATTGTAAACAACAATTATCGAGGAAACATTTTATCATATGAGGAGGTGTTAATAATGAAACAGACAATAGAAGAGATAAATAGTTTGATAGAGGAGTCACCGGTTAGATCTGTAGCTAAGGCACTTGCAATCGTTGAAGTTATGAAGAGTATGAAAACTGAGGTTACGCTGAGTATGCTGAGTTACAAGCTAGGTATGGCAAAGAGCACCATTTACGGACTATTAAATACTTTAAAAGTATTTGGATATATTCAGCAGTCGCCCATTAATGGTACCTACAAAATAGGCACTAAGTTTTATGAGGTGGGTTGTTATGTTGAGTCCAGGTGGGATGTTAAAAAAATAGCTAATCCATACATCGAGGAACTTTCTGTAGAGATTGATGAGACTATTCACTTAGCTGTGCTGGACGACTATAGCGTATTGTATATCGGCAAAAACGAGTCGAATAAGTCTATTAGAATCGTGTCAAAAGAGGGTATTAAGCTTCCGGCTTATTGTACTGGTATCGGTAAAGTAATATTAGCATATCTACCAGATAAAGAGATCTGCAATTATTTAAAAAATATCGAGCTGGAAAAGTTTGCAAAAAATACTATTACCGATAAAGAGAAGTTAAAAAAAGAACTCTGCACAATAAAGCGTAATGGATTTGCTTATGATAACGAGGAAATAATGAATAATCTATTTTGTATTGCAATGCCAATATACAATCAAAACGGAGAGGTTCACTATGCTATAAGTATAGCGATGCAAAAGGGAGATGACTTTGATGATAAGATAGAAACCTACAAAGAAAAATTATATACGATATCTATGAGCATTTCTTCAGAGTTAGGATATAGAGTGTAGATGAAGAGGGTAACTATGCGCTATTAAAATCATTTAGCTTATGATTGATAGTAGTGTTTAGATTATAAAAAAATATTTTAAAGGAGAATTGATATGAAAAAAATGTTATTGTTAGCGTTAGTATTTGTACTTGTATTCACTATGATTGCTTGCTCGTCTGATGATCCTGCTAAGTCTGAGCTTCCTGACTCCGGAACAAAAGAAGAGGCTGGAACTTATAAATTAAAACTTGGTACTACAGCGCCTGCCGGAGGACATTATGTACTAGGGCTTGAGCAGTTTGCTGATAAGTTAAAGGCGTATTCTGGCGAAACTATTACTGTAGAAATTTATCCAAGTTCACAGTTAGGTAATGAGAGAGACCTAATAGAAGGTGTTGCAATGGGAACAGTAGAGATGTGTATTTCTTCAACTGGACCACTTCCTAACTTCGTTCCTGATTTCAGTGTACTTGACTTACCATATATATTCAAAAGTCATGAGCATGCTTACGAGATACTAGATGGCGAAGTTGGACAAAAAATACTAGGTCAAATGGAAGCTAAAGGTATCAAAGCTATTAACTTCTGGGAAAATGGCTTTAGAAATATCACTACTGGTTCAACACCTGTTAGAACTCCAGAAGATTTAAAGGGATTAAAGATAAGAACAATGGAAAACGATATTCATATGGAAGTATTTAACTCTCTAGGAGCTACTGCTACTCCAATGGCATTTGGTGAGCTTTTTACTGCACTACAGCAAGGCGTAGTAGACGGGCAAGAAAATCCATCTATCCTAATCTCAGATACAAAAATGTACGAGGCACAAAAGTATATTACTCTAGTTGAGTATGTATACAGCCCTGCTGTACTTATGATAAATAACGAATTATTCAACAGCTTTACTGCTGAGCAGCAAGAAGCATTTTTAAAGGCTGCTAAGGAAGCACAAGCGTGGCAAAGAAATTACTGTCAAGAGAATGAAGCTGCTTCCCTTGCTAACATTGAGGCAAATGGGGTCGAGATTATAGAAGTAGACCAAGCTGAGTGGGTTGAAGCTACAAAAGGCGTGTACGATACTTTTAAGGACAAGCTTAACCAAGAATACTTCGAGATGATAAAGTAAACTAATAACTTTGAGCATTCCAATGATTGCTTTCTTGTAACATTTTGTGAAAACTCGGACAGATTGTTCTAACTCCCCCTTTCCGAGTTTTCAAATCCTCCTAATATTGTTTGATAACCTTTGATTTTCCAGCCTGTTCCCAGTAAATGTAACCGTCAATGGTGAGTTCTAATTCAGAAAGTTTTTTTTATAGAACCGTGAGTTAAGGGTTTAATATCAAAAGAAATATTGCAAGGGTTTTCAAGAATCTCATCTAATATTCGTATTGAACTTTTACAAAAAGTGTCCGAGACAACGTTTCCTAACTGAATGTTAGAAACCACAGGTCAGCAATCCATTTCGCATCTTTCTTATCAGTTTTTTTACCACGGGTAACTAAAATCCCTGTGCTTGAATTATAGAACAAATTAAACGCTCAAAGCAATAACTGTTCTCATTCAGTTTTGTGCCTTGAGAAGTGAAAGGAACGGATTATAACTATGAACAACATACTGATGCTATTAAAACGTATTGACGAAAAAATAGTAAGCATATTTCTGATGATAATGTGTGTTGTAATCTTCTTTGCCACAGTGGGTAGATTTAGTGAATTATATTCTATGCCATGGGCAGAGGAGGTAGCACGATACTGCATGATATGGATGATGTTTATAGGCATCGGGATTGCAGCTAGAAAAGACGCACACTTCAAAGTGAGTGTTATTACCAATCTATTACCTAAGATTATGCAAAAAGGACTGGTAATAGTTAGAGCGGTACTAGTTATTGGAGTAAGCCTATTTATTGCAAAATACAGCATTACGATTATTAAGAGTCAAATTCTTATGGGACAGGTTTCTCCAAGCTTAAAAATTCCTATGTGGATTTTGTATACATCTATTCCCATAGGGTGTGTACTGATGTCTATATTCTATATGGTTAGTTGCTATAAAAAGTTTAAGGCATTATCAGAGTAATTTCAAAAACTGGTTTCATTCATGTTCCAATTATGAAGAAGTTCATAGATAGCATAGTTGTCATGAGTACCGTCAGCAAATAAGCTTTCAAAATTATTATATCCATAAACGGAGGTGAAGCATAATGATAGCAATACTATTTGGAACACTTATAGTTATGTTACTTATAGGCGTTCCTATAGCCATATGTCTTTTGATAGCAGTTTCTTTTACTATGTTGTCAATGGGTAATGTCGATTTATTTCCTGCTATTGCTCAAAGAATGTTTACTCAAGCAGATAACTTTACTCTGATGGCAATACCGTTTTTTATACTAGCGGGTGAGCTTATGGGTAAAGGTGGAATATCCAAGCGATTAATATCATTTATGCAGCTTTGCATAAGAAATGTTCCAGCATCTTTAGCAGGTATAACAACTGTTTCATCAGCTTTTTTCGGAGCAATATCAGGCTCTAATCCTGCTACTGTTGCAGCTATTGGAGGGATAACCGTTCCGAGAATGATAGAAAAAGGTTATGATAAAGGTACGGCTGCTGCTGTGGCTGCTGCATCCGGAACACTTGGAGTTGTCATACCGCCTAGTATACCGATGGTTACGTATGCAATAGTTGCATCTGTTTCTGTAGGTACAATGTTTTTAGCAGGGATTGTGCCGGGTATATTATTAGCACTTACTGTATGTATCGTAAATATATTCGTATGCGGTAAGTATGACAACGAAAAAACTACAAAAAAAGTGACTTCAAAAGAGTTTTTACAGATATTCTTAGATGCGTCATTCGCACTAATGATGCCGGTAATCATATTAGGTGGCATATATAGTGGTTTTTTTACACCGACTGAGGCGGCAACCGTATCTTGTGTATATGCACTAGTTGTGAGTATGTTTATTTATAAAGAACTCAAGGTGAGTGACTTGCCGGCTATTTTTGTAAAATCTGCAATTAGCTCTGGTGTCATTTTATTTGTTGTCAGCTGTTCGGCACCATTTGGTTGGTTAATGACTAGCGAGGGGATACCTTCTATTATTGCTAATACTATATTAAACGTATTTACTAATAAGTTTGCTATATTATTTGCGATGAATTTAGTACTATTATTCTTCGGATGTTTGCTTGAGACACAGGCAATTATTCTATTGATGTCACCCATATTACTTCCCATTGCAGCCAGTCTAGGGTTATCACCAATTGCACTTGGAATAATTATGATTATTAATACATCTATAGGTATGATTACGCCGCCTATGGCAGTTAACTTGTTTGTTGCAGGCGGAATAGCAAGAGTGTCATTAGAAGAAGTGAGTAAGAAGGTAGTGCCATTTTTTATAGCCGAAGTAATATTATTGCTGATATTGACATATTTCCCAGACGTGATAACATTTTTACCTAATTTAATGCAATAATTCTAAAACGTTATTTGAAGTGAGATGTCATCTAACGGTATTTCATTTTAAAATAGGTATGATTGACGTTAAAAAGACGATCTAGTAAATATTATTTTAACAATTTTTTAGAAGTTAATTAAGAAGGAGTAGACATGAAGAAGATAAAAGCAACAATAATCGGACCCGGTAATATTGGAACTGATTTACTTATGAAATTACAAAGAAGCGACTACATCGAAGTAGATTATCTAGTAGGTATCAAACATTCAAATGGTATTGATATAGCACAAAAGCTGGGGATAGAAACGACTACTAATGGTATAGAAGATTTATTAAAAAGAGATGACATTAAGATTGCGTTTGACTCCACAGGTGCAAAGCCGCATTTAAAGCATGCACCACTATTAAAAGAAAAGGGAATATTTACGCTTGATTTAACGCCTGCGGCAGTAGGTGCTTATGTTGTACCGGCAGTTAACTTATCAGATGAATTATTAAATGAGTGTAATCTTAATATGGTTACATGTGGTGGTCAAGCTACCGTACCAATTGTTGCGGCAATTAATGAAGTTGCCGATGTTGAATACGCTGAGATTGTTTCATCAGTCAGTAGTAAGAGTGCAGGACCCGGTACAAGAATGAATATAGACGAGTTTACGGAAACTACAAAAGATGCACTGGAAAAAATAGGTGGTGCAGATAATGCGAAAGTTATTATAGTGCTTAATCCCGCGGAGCCACCAATATATATGAGAAATACAATCTATACAAAAGTAAAAAATCCAGACATAGATAAGATAAAAAAATCAGTTGATGATATGCTGAAAAAAATTAAAAAATATGTTCCCGGTTATACTTATATAATGGAGCCGATTATAAAAGACGATATCGTTACTGTAATGATACAGGTAGAGGGACTAGGCGACTTCTTGCCTAAGTATGCAGGAAATCTTGATATCATCAACTGTGCTGCTGTTGATGTAGCAGAATCATATGCTAAGAAGTTAATGGAGGTAAAGTAAGTGACTAGAGTAATTTTAACAGATACAACATTAAGAGATGGAAGCCACTCGGTATCGCATCAGTACACACTTGAAGATATGAGAAAAATCACCATAGCATTAGATGAAGCCGGCGTAGATATAATAGAGGTTGGACATGGAGATGGTTTAACAGGTAGTTCCATTAACTACGGAAGTGGATTGCATGATGATTTTGAATATATCCAGGCAGTAGCCCCAGTATTAAAAAATGCTAAGCTCGCAGTACTCTTGATACCGGGTATAGGGACAATCAAGCATCTTGAAAGAGCAAAAGAATTAGGTGCATCAGTGGTTAGAGTTGCAACACATGTTACAGAGGCCGATGTATCGGCGCAGCACATTAAAGCTGCAAAAGAGATGGGTATGTTCGCTGTAGGTTTCTTGATGATGGCTCATAGAGCTGCAAAAGAAACGATACTGGAAGAAGCGAAGAAGATGGCGTCATACGGTGCTGATGTCGTGTATGTTACAGACTCATCAGGCGCTATGTTACCAGATGATGTGTATGAAGTAGTAAAGTATCTAAAAGATAATATGTCTACTTCTATTGGGCATCACTCTCATAATAACCTAGGAATGGCTGTTGCTAATAGCATAAGTGCCTATAAAGCAGGTGCAGACTATCTAGACGGTTCTTTAATTGGACTTGGAGCAGGTGCAGGTAACTGCCCTACGGAAATACTGGTTGCAGTTATGGAAAAGAGTGGTATAGAGAGTGGCGCAGATTTGTATAAGCTAATAGATGCAGGAGATGATGTGCTGCAGCCTATTATTTTGGCTAAAGGCAGGGACCTTCCAAGATTTAATTCTGACTCACTTATGGTAGGCTATGCAGGCGTATATTCAAGTTTCATGCTGCATGCAAGAAATGCAGCTGAGAGATTTGGAGTAGATACTAGAGATATTTTAGTTGAGCTAGGAAATAGAAAAGCGGTTGGTGGGCAAGAGGACTGGATAATAGAAGTAGCACACAACCTGGCTAATAAAACACT
>JAKSCF010000169.1 GCA_022360735.1 Clostridia bacterium | reverse complement strand
TTCTAAAACATTATTATAATTATAATTCTAGTCTTTTTAGCTCGTCCATTAATTTATCGTTAAGTATTCTAATATGTGTCCCTTTCATCCCTAAAGATCTTGATTCAATAACGCCTGCACTCTCAAACTTTCTTAATGCATTAACAATTACTGATCTTGTAATCCCCACTCTATCTGCAATTTTACTTGCTACCAACAACCCTTCATTGCCTTCTAATTCAGCAAATATATGTTGAACAGCTTCTAATTCAGAATAAGATAAAGTACCTAAAGCCATCTGAACTACTGCTTTTTTCCTTGATTCTTCTTCATGTTCTGAGGTCTTTGATCTTAAGATCTCAATACCTACAATAGTAGCGCCATATTCTCCTAAAATAATATCCTCTACATCAAATTTATTATCATATCTTGCAACAATTAGAGTGCCTTGTCTTTGACCATTTGCGTATATAGGAAATATAGTAACATATTTATCTAAAGTGTTGTAGTCATACTTAAATATTGTCAAAGATTCTTCGCCTGTAATATTCAGTTTTGTTTCAGTAATTTTCAGGAATTCTTCATTATATTCATTTGGAACTTTCTCAATACCTGTTTCTGGATCTATAATGACCGGACTATCTGCTTTAATAATGAGTTTTAATCCTAATACTTTTCCTCTTTTACTTATTACATATACATTTGATTGCAAAAGGCTCCCTAACATTTCACATAAATCACTAAAAGACACGGAATCATCATTAGTCATTTGTAGGACAGAATTAAGCCTTCTGGTCTTTTCTAACAACTGCGCTGACATCGAAAAAACCTCCTTTCATCAACTATCATTATAACTATTTTTTCTTTAAAGGCAAGTTAATTTTTAATTAAATATCTCGAAAATTCAAAATATTAGAACAGACTCTTCTATAAAGGGTCATTAAGTGACAGCACTTTATAGAAGAATATACGGACTCTTTTAAAATACTATTCAATATATATCGTATATTATCTCCTATACTTTATAAAATATATTTATCAATTTCATCAATATATACGGTTTCTTTAAACTTGCTTTTAACGTAATCACTATCTATAATGACTGACTCTTCATTGACATCGGATATTTCAAAAGATATATCTTCCAATAGGTTTTCCATTACGGTGTGCAATCTTCTTGCTCCTATATTTTCCGATTGCTCATTCATCAAAAAAGCAACATTTGCGATTTCATCCACTGCATCTTCGCTAAAATGCACGTTAACATCTTCTGTTTCCAATAACATTTTGTGCTGCTTAATTAATGCATTTTCCGGATCTACCAAGATTTTTCTAAACACTTCTTTTGTAAGATTTTCTAATTCTACTCGTATTGGAAATCTACCTTGAAGCTCAGGAATAAGATCCGTTACCTTAGAAGTGTGGAATGCACCGGCACCAATAAATAATATATAATCTGTTTTTACAGGGCCATGCTTGGTGTTAACAACACTGCCTTCTACTATGGGTAAAATATCTCTTTGTACACCCTCTCTGGATACATCAGCACCGCCCTTAAAGCTAGGTGTTGCAATTTTATCTATCTCATCAATAAATATAATGCCATTTTGTTCGGCATTATCTAAAGCCTCACTAATAACCTGATCCATATCCAGTAAATTTTGTGCTTCTTGCTCTCTCAAAATCTTGCGGGCATCTTTCACAAATACTTTCTTTTTCTTTTTTTTCTGGGGCATCATGTCTCCAAAAATATTGCCTATACTAATACTAATGGCCTCACTACCAAGGTCCATCATATTAAGACCATTGGCATTATTATTAACTTCAATTTCAATAAGCTGGTCTTCTAACAGCCCTCTTTTTAACTGTTCTTTTACTTGGTTTCTCTGCAATTCAGAATCATCTTTTGGTTGGTCAAACTCTTCCTTGCTCTGATTAAATTGGCTGTTATTCAATATAAAATCAAAGGGACTCTTGACACCGCTTTCTTTCTTTTTACTGGGTACAAAAGCATCCAATATTTTTTCTTCTGCTATCTTTTCTGCCAGTTCATATTTTTCATTCATACGGTTTTGCTTAACCAATCGAATAGAAGTTTCAACTAAATCTCTTACCATAGATTCTACATCTCGGCCTACATATCCAACCTCTGTATATTTTGTCGCTTCTACCTTAACAAAAGGTGCATCAATTAATTTTGCAAGACGCCTTGCGATCTCAGTCTTTCCTACCCCTGTAGGACCCATCATCAAAATGTTCTTAGGCGTGATTTCGTCTCTCATTTCATCAGGTAATCTATTTCTTCTGTATCGGTTCCTAAGTGCTACCGCTACAGACTTTTTCGCTTTTTCTTGACCGATGATATATTTATCCAATTCCATTACAATTTCCTTAGGTGTCAAATTTTTCATTCTTTTTCTCCTCCTAAAGATTCCATACTAATACTATTATTTGTATATACACAAATAGATGCAGCAATTTCTAAAGATTTTTTAACGATGTCTTCAGCACCCAATTGCGTATTATCAAATAACGCTTTAGCAGCCGCAAAAGCATAATTTCCGCCTGAACCAATAGCAATGACATCATCATCCGGCTCTATGACTTCACCACTTCCTGATATCAATAATATATCATCTTTATCCGCAGCCAGCATAAGCGCTTCTAAACGCCTGAGTATTTTATCCTTTCGCCATTCTTGAGCTAAAGATACTGCAGCACGTTTTAAATTCCCACCATGTTCTTCTAATTTATTCTCGAATTTTTCAGTTAGTGTAAAGGCATCTGCAACAGACCCTGCAAATCCTGATAAAACTGTGCCTTTATATATTCTTCTTACTTTTTTGGCTTTATGTTTCATTATTGATGCCTGACCAAAAGTTACTTGCCCGTCACCTCCAATGCAAATATCTTTGTCGTTTCTTCTTACCACTACAATGGTTGTTCCATGAAACATAATTACTTCCTCCATATTTTTCTATTCTCTATAGCCGCACGCATTGTTTGCGCACAGATAATTTGACTTCTTAGTTTTTTTCTCGGTTAATATTGAATCACATTCAGGGCACTTTTTATTGGTTGGTTTATTCCAAAGTATGAATTTACAATCCGGATATCCGCTGCATCCATAAAACAGTTTGCCTTTTTTGCTTCTGCGTTCAACAATTTCTTTTCCGCACTCAGGACAGTTAACACCTGTTTTATTAACAATAGGTTTAGTATTTTTGCAATCCGGATATCCTGAACACGCTAAAAAATCACCAAATCGGCCATGTTTTATTGCCAAAGGCTTACCACATTGTTCACATTCTTCATCTGTTAATTCATCTTCAAATTCTATTTTGCTAATTTCTTCATCTGCTGAATTGAGTTCTTCCTTAAAGGTTATATAAAAGTCATTGACTACATTTTTCCATTGCATACTGTTTTCTTCGATATCATCTAACTTTTCTTCAAGTGCTGCTGTAAAATTAATATCGACGATATTGTTAAAATAATTTTCCATTAGGTCTGTTACAACAAAGCCCAGTTCCGTAGCCAGCAATGATTTCTTTTCTCTTTGTATATATCGGCGGACAAGCAATGTATTGATAATAGGTACATAAGTACTTGGTCTTCCAATATTTTTTTCTTCAAGTTCTTTTACTAAGCTGGCTTCTGTGAATCTTGCCGGCGGCTGAGTAAAATGCTGCTCCGGTTCAATACCCATAAAATACAACTCTTGTTCTTCTTTGATATCCGGCAGCATGGTTTCAGATGTTTCTGAAAATGAGTACACCTTTAGAAAACCATCAAATTTTAATTGAGAACCTGTCGCTTTAAACATGTACTCTTTGTTTTCTATTTCTATAGCTCGGCTGTCATATATGGCCTTACTCATTTGACTTGCCGTATACCTTTGCCATATCAGCTTATAGAGCTTATACTGATCTCTTGATAAAGATTCCTTAATATCATCCGGATGTCTCAAAATAGATGTAGGTCTTATGGCTTCATGAGCATCTTGAACATCTTTTTTCTTTTTATTATTATATACATTGTTTCCAACGTATTCACTTGAATAGGTTTCTTCAATATATGTTTTTGCAATGGCCTGAGCTTCTTCTGATATTCTTGTTGAGTCTGTTCTAATATAGGTTATCAAACCTACCGTTCCTTCACCGGCAATGTCAATGCCTTCATATAGCTGCTGTGCGGTTATCATGGTTCTCTTGGTGAAAAAACCCAATCTATTTGCAGCTTCCTGTTGAAGGCTGCTGGTTGTGAAAGGCGGTGAAGGTCTTTTAGTTTTTTCTTTGGTTTCTACCTTTTTCACTTTATATTCGTTATTGTCCAATGCTTTTAAGATCGCATCGGCTTCTTCTTTATTATTAATGTCTATTTTTTTAGATAAGTGCTCAACCAGTTTAGCTTTAAAGTTTTGTTTATTTTGTTTATCTGAAGACAATTCGACATGAATTGTCCAATATTCTTTGGGTTCAAATTTTGTAATCTCTTTTTCTCGATCACATATAATTTTTAATGCTGCAGATTGTACCCTTCCTGCACTTAATCCTCTGCGGATCTTTCTCCATAATAAAGGACTAATGCTATAACCTACCAATCGATCTAAAACTCTTCGCGCTTGCTGCGCATCTACAAGCCCCATATCTATTTGTCTAGGTGATTTTACAGCATTTTTAATTGCGTTTTTAGTAATTTCGTTGAATTCAATTCTGCACTTTTGATCTTCTTCTATACCCAAAATATGAGCAATATGCCATGAAATAGCTTCCCCTTCTCTATCAGGGTCGGTTGCCAGCATGACTTTTTTAGCTTTTTTAGCTTCTTTTTTTAGTTCCTTTATAACGTCACCTTTGCCACGAATATTAATATATTTTGGTTCAAAGTTATCTTCTATGTCTATCCCCATTTTACTTTTAGGCAAATCACGTACATGACCTACAGAAGCTACTACTTTATATCGACTTCCTAGAAATTTACCTATTGTCTTTGCCTTTGCAGGCGATTCAACAATTACTAAAGATTTTTCTGCCATTAAGTTCACCTCATTGTTTTTTTATCCACTATGCTGATTATTAAAACATATTTTTGTTAGAAAAGGTATTAAATTTTTATTAATTTTTTTATTTAACACCATCAGCATTTAGATATTGTTACTTAAATTCGATTATTTATTGAATCTCAAAAACCAATTAATCCCAAATACAACCGCTTTTTTGATTATAGCATTACAAGTTTATTTTGCAATAATTATTTTCCCCGACATCACTTTAATTAATCCTTTTATCTCTAATATTGTTAGCAGTGCATGGACTTCCGAAGGTTCTTTTTTTAGCTCATACGTTAAAGTATCCATTGGGACGGGCTGTGATTTTTCAATCATTTCATAGATTTTTTTCTCATCACCACCCAAAATGATATGATTTAAAATATTCTTTTTTTTACTTAAATTTAATTCATGAAGAAATTCGTCAATATCAACAATTGGCATAGCACCTTCTTTTATCAGTTTATTGGTTCCTTTGCTGTATATACTTTGAATGTTTCCCGGCACAGCATATATATCAATGCCTTGTTCCAATGCATATTCGGCAGTTATTAGAGAACCACTCTTTATCCCGGCTTCGACAACGATTAAAGCTCTGGATAACCCGCTGATAATACGGTTTCTTTGAGGAAAATAAGCCGGATTTGGCGGTGTATCCGGAGGATATTCAGAGATAACAGCACCTGAGCTGATAATCTTATTCATTAATCCTTGATTTTTCTTTGGGTAACAGACATTAACACCACAACCTAATACAGCTATTGTACGACCATTACTGTCTAACGCACCTTGATGGGCATGGGAATCTATTCCATAAGCCATACCGCTTACTACGGTTACACTGCATTGGGCTAAGCTGCTTGCAATACTGTGGGCCGCCCATTTCCCATATGCCGTCCCTTTTCTTGCACCTACTATGCTGATAGCGTCTTTATCCTCGTCTATTAATTCACCTTGTATATAAATATAAAATGGCGGATTATATATTTCTTTTAGGCACGATGGATACTCTGGATCAAAAAACATCATACCTCTTATATTTTCTTTCTCCATCTTATCATATATTCTTTTAGCCTCATCCAAATCTTTATTCATTATTATAATATTTGCTGTTTTTTCATTTATTCCTTCAACATTTTTTAATGCACCCTTGGACGCGTGGTAAACCTCTTCACTACTATTATGATACTCCAATAGATTAATTTTTTTCTGCGGCGTTATACTTTTTAAAGTACCTAACCATATATCATATAAATTTCCATCCATTTTTGCCACCTATATGCCACGATATTTTTTATCTAAATTTCTATACTGTACAGCTTCCGCAACATGCATAGGTTCTATGTTTGTGCCGGCATCTAGGTCCGCAATGGTTCTGGCTAGTTTAATAATACGATTATAAGCTCTGGCACTTAAAGACATTTTTTCAAAGGCTGCTTCTAATAAAGCTTTACTTTCTTTCCCTAATGAGCAGTAATGCTTCATTAAAGAAGGGTTTAGCTGTGAATTATAATGTATTTTGTAGTTTTTATATCTTTCTATTTGTATAGATCTTGCTGCTTGTACTTCTTTTCTCATGGCTTCTGAACTCTTATTCTTGTTACTCTGAACCAATTCTTTATATTTAACAGGGAAAACTTCAACATGCATATCAATTCGATCTAATAAAGGTCCTGAGACCTTTGACATATATTTGCTGACTTGGCTGGGTGTACAAGTACATTCATGTAAACTATCCCCATAATAGCCGCATTGACACGGATTCATACTTGCCACCAGCATAAATGTTGAGGGAAAAGTATAGGTGGCATTGACTCTTGAAACCGTTACTTCTTCATCCTCCATAGGTTGCCTTAACATCTCCAGTACATTTCGGCTAAACTCCGGTAATTCATCTAAAAAAAGAACACCGAAATGTGCCAAAGAGACTTCCCCGGGCTTTGGTATTCTTCCACCGCCTACCATAGCCGTAGAGGATACACTATGGTGTGGTGACCTAAAGGGTCTTTGAGTCACTAGTGCCTTTTTTTCTGAGAGTTGTCCGGCAACACTGTATATTTTGGTTACTTCTAATTTTTCCTCATAGGTCATTTCCGGAAGTATTCCCGGAATACGCCTTGCCAGCATGGTCTTACCTGCACCCGGAGGTCCAATCATTAGAATATTGTGTGCTCCTGCAGCTGCAATTTGTAATGCTCTCTTAACCGAATCCTGCCCGGCTACCTCAGAAAAATTTTCTGTTACTTTTGACTTACCTTTTATTTTCTTCTCTTTCCCTTTATAGGGTTCTATTAAAAAAGACCGATTAAAAAAATTCACAACTTCCCCCAAATAACAAAATGGATAGAGCTCTATTCCATCAATAATAGAAGCTTCTTCTGCATTGGCATAGGGCAGAATGACTTTATCAATCCCTTGACTTCTTAAACCTAATATCAGCGGCAATGCACCGTTAATACCATTGATCTTGCCATCTAATGATAACTCTCCAATAATAGCATATTCATTGAAATCCTTTTTCTCTATGTGCTCTAAAGCAGATAAGACACCTACTGCCATTGGCAAGTCAAAATGTGTCCCTTCTTTCCTTGTATCTGCCGGACAAAGATTAATAGTAATCCTTTTAGAAGGAAATCTAAAACCGGAATTAACAATGGCAGAGCGTACCCTTTCTTTTGATTCCCTCACTTCTACATCCGGCAACCCTACTACATTAAAAGAAGGTATTGCATTGGATAAGTCCGCTTCCACCACCGTTAACTCTGATTCAATCCCCTTCAATGAACAGCTCAATACTTTTGCAAACATCCTCTACCCCCAACAAAAAAAGATTTTCTACTATATTTCGACAGAAAATCTTTTTTACCTTCATTTATTTTATATTTATTACTTTTTCTGTAAGTTTTCAAATATATTAATGCGTGCTATTTTTATAGTACATCACCACAAAGCCAGAATTTTTTAACGTTTCTTTTGTTGAATAATCTTGCGCTGTGAACCTGCCGTCCGGGGCTTCCTTCTCTATTACGGGAAATAACCATGTATTTAATTCCGATAGACCAATTGCCGGCACAATATATTCCTTTAATTGTCCGTTATCATTAAGGGTTATTTCATATTCTGTACTTTCCAATAGGTATATCAGATAAGCACTAAAAGTCATATCCATTCGGGATCGAATAAGTCTTTTGTCTTCTTCTGTTAAAGGGCCTATATATTCTTCATATTCTTCCATTTTAGGACCTAGCATATTGATGAGCGTCTTAATCTTTTCTATGGGATACTTATTGATTGAAATTATTTCTGAACCTATAGGCAATGTTCCTGTTTTATCTTTCATTAAATAGATCTTGTCATTTGACGTTTGAACTGTAATCGGCATATATACGGCTTCATTTTTAAATCGCTCCATTGTTTCTTGAGGGTAAACTAAATGTACACGTGCAGAATTTACAATGGGTAAAAGCACTAAATAAAAATCTCTTTCTGACATATTGTCTTTAATTTTTAATAAAGCTTCTTCTTTTAAGTTTTTCAAGGTATCACTATCACAAGTATTTAATGCTTCATTGATTATGATAT
>JAKSCF010000320.1 GCA_022360735.1 Clostridia bacterium | reverse complement strand
GAAACAAACTCTCCTTCCTTAACAGAGAAATTAACATTGGATAAAGCCTTTGTTTGCTTATACTGCTTTGATACATTCTTTACTTCTAACAACGCCATATTAATTCCCCTTCATAAATGTTTTCAATCTTTTGCTAAAATAACAAACCCATTATTCTCAGTTAGATAATTCACGAATTGGGTTAAACCATGAATCATCGATATTAATAAATCTTTCATTTCCTTTTTTTGAAAATAGTCCTACAAATTCTGAATCTTTAGGAACAAATATTTTTTCATTATCAGCCATTTCATCCGATGTAAAGAGTTCTAAAAGGGTATTATAATCTTCTTCACTTAAGACTTCTGTATTAACAACAAATGGCGCATTTAACACCGGGGTAGCCATTATCAGCACAAACGCTTTACCGGGAATCGTATTAAATGGATTAGCGGCGTTATCTTTTACCTTATAAATAGCACCTGAACGGTTTTTGGTTCCATCAACAAATTCAACATAGGCATCCACACATGTATCACAAAATGCAGCAACATCCGCTTTCCCGGTTAAAAGATTCACTGCGGAACCTTGATGTGATCCTCCAAATAATACTTCTTTAAAGACTTTATCTTTTCCACCTTCCAGTAAATCCTCTTGAGTCAAATTTGACCACTCAGACTTTTTGGAGAAGTAAGCAGTAATTGCCGCAGAGGGAACCTTAAAGCCTGATGTAGAGCTATTGGAAACAAATGAGAACTTTTTACCTTGAATGTTGTCTATAGAATATCCGCTTCCACTTTTATACGCCTCTTCGTCTCCTTTTTTAACGGCTAACCAGCTGTAGTATACCGCATCTTCCAACGTACCTGATTTCCCGCTGTTAACCACTAATGGCAGTAACTTATCATTTTTATCATGTGCTTGAATATATCCTTGTGCGCCTAACCAAGAAATATGTGCATTTCCATTTACAAGTGCTTCTATGGCTACCGCATAGTCTGTAGTCAACTTATGGTCAACCTTTTTACCTGTTGCTTCTTCAATCATTCTTCCAAATTCTGCACGTGCGGGCTTCAAATCTTCTCCGGATTCATTTGGATACCATACCATTGTAATGGTGTCGTAATCATCATTGCCAACTTGTTGTCCCTCTGTTGAGCACCCTGCTAGAGTACCCATTAATACAGTGATAATCATCAGTATTGAAAATGTTTTTCTCATTTTTCTTTCTCCTTTTTTTGTGATCATTCGTAATAAATATTTAATTTATATCATCACTGATATCAACCCACTCTTTTAATACATAAAGTTTTATTTGGATAAACATCCGGTGGCAGATATCAATGGAGATTTTTAAGCTATATTTCTGCATTAAAATATTGGATGTATTCAAAAGGTGTCTGTATCTCTCCTATTTGAACGTCGTCGCCATAAAAACCATGGTAGTCGCTTCCACCGGTTAAGATCAAATCATACTTGTCTTTGAGACCTTCAATGGTTTCATAATCCTGTGCTTTATGATCTTTGTGATAGATTTCTATACCATCCAGTCCACAATTTACTAAATCGCCGATTAAATCGTATGAATTGAGTTGACCGGGATGGGCTAATACAGCGATTCCTTTATCCCTTTTGATTACCTTAACCGCATCCAGTGCATTAACGTATTGTATGTCTTTGGAGCAGATCCCTTCACCTTTGAACAGTTTTCTATATAAATCTGAGTATATATAATCGGTATATCCTTTTTGCAACAAAACATCCATAATGTGTTGCTTATAAAAACAGGTGCTGTCTTTCGCTTTTTCATTGACTTCTTCAACCGTAATGTCATAACCATTTTCATAAAGCTTTTCAATCTGCCATAAAGAGTTGAGATGACGTCTGTGAATAATAGGCTCACATAATTTTTTTATATTGGGTGCATCTAAATTAAAGTTGTACCCTAATATGTGGACCTTTTTATTATTTTCAAAATTATAAGCAGATATTTCTATGCCCGGAATCACTCGAACTCCGAATTCCTTTCCAATCTCCATAGCTTTTCTTAGCCCGTCTGTTGTATCGTGATCAACAATCCCCAAATGCGTTACGCCATTTTCTTTTGCCATTTGAATTGTTTTTATTATTGAATCACTGCTATCGGATACATTTGTGTGAACATGTAAGTCTGCCTTCATGACAACCACCTTTCTCGCTTCAATGTTACCTGTTAAAACCTTCGATTTTGTTTATGTGGCATACGGCAGCTTATCGTAATGGCTTATCATTCCTTTTTGCATATTAAATTCTGTATCACATAAACCTTCCATAAATTCTAAGTCATGAAAAATACCTAACATGGTTGTGCCTTGATCCTTTAACTGCTCAATTAGCTCCCGGACTTTCATTTTAGACGCATAATCTAAGCTTGCTGTAGGTTCATCCAATAACAGGAGTCTTGGGCGTTTCACCATGGCTCTGGCTATATTCAGTCGTAATTTTTCTCCTCCTGAAAATGTATTGGGATAACTATCCCATAGCTCTCTATCCAATTCAAAATGGGCTAACATCTTACCGGCTTGCATTTTGGCATAGTCTTTTCTCTGCCCCATCTCTATCACTGCCTGCTCAACAATTTGACGTGCAGTGGTCCGGGGCATAACATTTAGAAATTGAGATACATAGCCAATTTCATATTTTCTGAGGTAAATCATTTGCCTTTCTTCGGCTGTTGCCAGATTGATTGGTCCAAATCTTTTGGAATTGTAAAGTATTTTGCCGTCTTGAGGAAGGTATGTTCTATAGATAGACTTAAGGATGGTTGATTTTCCACTACCGCTTTTACCGGTAATCCCTATAAACTCTCCTTCTTTCAAAGTAATGTTAATGTCATCACAAGCCTTTATGTGCTTATTTAAATTGTATAGAGTAAATGACTTGGACAGATTTTCGATTTTAAGTAAATATGTCATATAATCACCTATTTCCTATAATATTTATCTACAAAACAATTGATTTCTAATAAAAAGTCTTGGAATCTTTCTTGTATGGTTTCGTGTGACCAGTCCCACCATGAAATGGCTTCCAGCCTTTTAATGGTTTCTCTGTTGAATCGATTGCGGACAGGCTTTGCGGGTACACCTACAACAATCCTGTATGGTGCTACATTCTTTGTTACTACGGCGCCCGCACCTATAACAGCCCCATTACCTATTTTGACACCCGGCATGATAATTGCGCCATGTCCAATCCATACATCGTTTCCTATATAGGTTTTCTGTTTTTCCCTCCAGCTGAAAAAGGTTTCATCATCTTCCTCATCAAATCCATACATTTTTCTACGATATGTAAAATGGTGTAAGGTTGGTCTTTCAATAGGATGGTCCGTAGGCCCGATTCTTACTGATGCCGCAATGCTTGTGAATTTCCCTATTTCTGCATTCTGTATGAAACAAAACTCGCCTGAGTATGAATAATCTCCAAATTCAATGTTTTCCAGATAGTTATACATACCAATCTCAGTAAAATAACCTAGGTTTGAATTCAATATTTTACAACTTTCATGTACAGAAGGTTCTTGACTTAATTTTTTCTCATTCATGTTTTACATCCTATAATTCGTTTTAGAGATTAATATCCCGTCTACAAATACTGACGTTATAACGGGATAGCTGTCATCTATTTTCTCAATAATTAAAATATCAGCCTTTTTATTTTCCTTTATTGACCCAATTGAATCATCCATCTTAACCGCCTTTGCCGGGTTAAGGGTGACCAGTTTAAACATATCAGATAAGTCGTGACCATAATCTTCGTGTAATTTGAAGATGGCATGCAGCAGTGCAGCAGGATAATAATCGCTGCACAGAATATCCACACTATCATGTTCAACTGCTACTGCAGCCGATAGATTACCGGAGTGGGATCCGCCCATCAAAACATTGGGGGCTCCGGCTAAAGCATACATACCCCGTTTTTTTGCTTCTTTGGCCACCTCTAAAGTAATAGGAAATTCACTTATAGTAGCCCCTAAACTTTTAACAAGGTCTAATTTCTCGATGGAATCGTCATCATGAGATGCAAAGGCAATATTCTTTTCTTTGACCAGGTCTGCAATTTCTTTTATCATTTCAATGGTCATCTTTTCTTTGTTTTGACTGTTTTCTATGATTTCATCAATCTGTGTATCCGATAGATCACTGTATCCCTTTAACGTCTCTCGATATATTTCAAGATTACGATATTGACCTTGCCCAGGCGTGTGATCCATTAAAGAAACCAAATGGACCTTATCTGCATTAATATAATGTTTCAAATTATCGATCTGCTCTAAGTTATCAATCTCAAAACGGACATGAAAGCGATGACGAATTAAATGCTTGCTGGTATGGGTTTTATCTATCAAGTCCATAAATTTACAAACATTTTCCGGGGTTCTTACAGGGTTATTGCCAAACTCAGATGATTTATATAGAGAAAGAGAGTGAAACATTGTTGTAATACCATGTGCGATCAGCTGTTTTTCACATTCTCTTATGCTTAAATCAAAGTCCATTAAACTGGTCGGCCTGGGTGCTGCCATATGCTCTATATAGTCTGCATGAATATCTATAAATCCAGGTGTTATATAGCCGCCATTGGCATCAACCATTTCATAATCCTTATATGCGTCCATCTCATTTCTTTTTATGATTTGCTTAATATTGTCATTCTCAATGACCAAATCATAGCCCGTAATAATTGAATCTTCCGTTACAATGTGACCGTTTGTAATGATGTACATGCAATAGTCCTCCTATTCTTATAGTAATGAGTGCACCAATTGTTGCGTATATGGATGCTGGGGATCTTCTAATATTTGATCTGTCAGCCCTTGTTCGATGACTCGACCATTGAGCATTACAATGGTTCTGTCAGCCAGCATTCTTATAACACCTAGATCATGTGATACGACAATCATGCTGATTCCTAATTTATGTTGAATGTCTTTAATTAAATCCAATACATTTGCCTGAACCGATAAATCCAACCCGGTAGTGACCTCATCCAGCAATAATAATGGTGGATTATTGGAAAGGGCTTTAGCAATTTGAACCCTTTGCTGCATACCGCCTGAAAAGTTTTTAGGCGCTTCTTTCATACGAAAAATCGGTATATTGACATGCTCCAGCAGTTCTTTACCTCTTTGCTCCATATCATTAACTTTTCTATTGCCCGCTGATATGAGTTTTTCTGCAATATTACCAATCGATGAAAAATCCATTTTTAACCCCAATAAAGGATTTTGATAGACTTTGCCTAATAAATGATTCCTAATGTATCGCTTTTGCTGGGAGGATTCATTGAATATATTGCTCTCTCCATTTTTATAATTTTGAATATAGGCTTTTCCGCTGGTTACATCTTCATCGAAATACAGGCATTTCATCATGGTAGATTTTCCGCTGCCGCTTTCCCCTACAACCCCTAGTATTTCACCCGGATAAACTTCAAAAGAAACATCTTGACAAGCGTATACCGTCCCGCATACCCGGCAGTAGTTTTTATTCAACTTATCTGAACCCAGATCTTTGCATTCATTGCACCCTTCTCCAAATTGTTTACGAAGATTATCAATAACTAACACCGGTTTTTCAAAGCTTTCCATTTTATGCACCACCTTTAACTTCTTTTTCCTCATTTAATTTTCCCAGACAATAACTTGAATCATTGCATTGATAATAAGTTTCTCCGGTTTTTTCATCTATTAATTCATCCAAGAAAACAGAGCCGGAACCGCATAGTTGACATTTTTTATTTTCAAAGGATTCGACTTCAAAGGGGTAATCATCAAAGGCCAGTGAAGCAATCTTTGTATATGGAGGTACGGCATAAATTTTCTTTTCTCTACCTGCACCTAATAATATCAGCGCTTTTGAGCTGTCCATTTTAGGATTATCGAAACGTGGTATCGGACTCGGGGCCATTACATATCGATCATGAGCACATACCGGATGATCGGCTCCTGTTGCCATACTGCCATATTTCATGATCTGCTCAAATAACATCAACCATGCACCACTATATTCATTGTCCGCATGCAGTCGCTTTGTAACATATTCACTTGGTTCGACATAGCGTAAAGGCTCAGGAATAGGAACTTGAAGCACTAATATTTGCCCCTCTTTTAAAGGCACCTCCGGTATTCTATGCCTTGATTGAATGATAGTAGCATGGGCTGTGTGATGGGTATACTCAATACCTGTGGTTTTCTGTACGAGTTTTTTTATGCTGACCGCATTCACAGATTCATCCGAACCTTGGTCAATGACCTTTAATATATCGTCTTTTCCGACCAGGGATAACGACAACTGCAATCCACCTGTTCCCCATCCTCGGGCAATAGGCATTTCTCGAGATGCAAAAGGAACTTGATAGCCCGGTATGGCAATGGCTTTAAGGGTTGCTCTTCTTATTTCTCTTTTTGAGCCTTCGTCGAAGAAAGCAAAATTATATTCTATCCTCATCCTACTATTCTCCTTTTTTAGTTTTACGAACACTATCCAGTTTAGATTGAAAGGTTACATAGTGTGGTAATTTTAAGTGAGAAATAAATCCTGTAGATTCGACTGAATCAATATGCAGCAAAACAAATTCTTCGTCATGCGTAGGATATCTTGGATCACCGGTTTCCAAACATTGATCTAAAATACTCATGGCAATGGCCTTGGTTTCATTTTGTCCATAACAAATTCCATATCCAATTTCAAATTCAATCTCAGTTTTACCGTGCTCTTTCTCAATTGAGATTGGAATTAACGACTCTACTTCTGTTACTTTTATTTCACCAATATAGAATGCATCTTCCTCATCATCGGATTGAGTTAATGGATCATTAACATATATGGGTAAATTCCCGATACGAAGCTCTCCAACGGCGGGATGTGTTGAACCATAACCTCTAAGAGCTGCATACCCCAGAGATGTAACGGCTCCGGTTTCACCTCGAGACAAGATTTGTAATCTTTCGCTTCGTTCTGTAGGAAATTCTAAATTCTCCTTCGTTACATCTTTTGGTGCTTTGTTGTTACACTCACAATCACAAATCAGCCCTTCATTTCTTAAATAATCCAGTACCTTCGGCAGCTGATTTAAATCCGTTTTCTTGATTACCTCATCTGTTGGCTTTTCAAATTCTTCTAACCATGTTAAGCATTCTTCTTTTGTTTCATCCAATAAATCAAAATCTATTAAGCGATGGGTGTAGTCGTATGATGCCCCTAAAATTTGCCCGCCCAAAATATCTTTAAAACTTGCAGAGATACGACGCTCTACTATCATATCCTCTGAATGCACGGTTCTTGAATAATGCTTTCTGGGAAGTGTGGAACGATACGCCCTTAATAAAAATACGGATTCTTCAGGGTTGCCTTCTGCTTGTTTTATCGAAAGTGCTGCCAGCTCTTCCGAATACAGACTGCTTTCAGACATGACCTGGTCAATCAAGCCGCGCATACCTGCTTCGATCTCTTTTACATTTAAGACTTCTTTTTTCTTCAAACGCTCATACTTTAATCTCTTTATTGATTCTTCAATCGCCAAAGAACCGCCTTTAACTGCTACATATGCCATATATATCACCGCCTATCTTAAAATTTGCGTTGTTCTGGGAATACCAACCAAGTTAGAATTTTTATCAACCATTATCATATCCACACCCAGAGGGTATTCAATATTCTTTAATCTGCGCTTTTCAACCCAATGGCCATTCAAGTCCACTTTTAGTTCATTCTTATCTTCTATTCCCGGCCCTTGCAGAATCAACTCTCTTTCATTGGTAATCTGATTGACTTCAGCAACGATAGTGGCCGATT
>JAKSCF010000513.1 GCA_022360735.1 Clostridia bacterium | reverse complement strand
TCTCTTGAACATTTACCCCTAAATCTGTTACACTTCGAATGGTGGACATTTCATTGGTTACAGGTTCTTGCGTATTAAAGCCCAACAATACTATATTGGACCCGGAATCTGCTTCTGTAATCTTCACTCTGGAAAATTCATCATAATCCACGTTAACATTAACAATGGCCGATAACTTTTCAATCATCAAATCTCTTCTGTCCATCAGGTCGTTGGCACTTAAATCTTTAGTAGATAATTTATATATCTGATCACTCAAATCTTGTATTTCATGAATTAATTGATTGGCATCATAGGTTTTGCCTTCTATGGTACTGATGGTATCCAATTTTAGAGTATCAAGCTGCAGGGACATGCGGTTAAGTTCATCTGCAAAGGTTTTTGAAGTCCCGGCTACGAAGGTTGAACCATTGGATTTTTCCGGGTAATTCCCCAGTTCCTCCCAGCTGTCCCACATGGCAGTCATATATTCGTTTAAGCCCGTGTCCGAAGGTTCTAGGAATATCATTTCTACCTGCTCCAAAACCGTTTGTGAAGCTTCATATCTTCCGTTAATAGAAACCTCATAGCAAATTTGGGCATCTAAAAACTCATCCCGTATCCTTTCTATACCGACTACGTCAACGCCTGTACCAAGATGTCCAATACCGGAATATGTATACGGCGAAGAAGCCTGCATGTGCACTCTCTGCCTGGAAAATCCAGGTGTATCGGCATTGGATATGTTATGACTGGTGGTATTGATAGCAAAAGATTGAGCCATCATGCCTTTTTTTGAAATGTTTAGAGTTCCAAATAAATTTGCCATTTTGTTTTCACCTCACAATTAGACTGACGTATTAAGGGAAGTGGTTGAAGCATTTTTTTTGTTTTCCATTTTACCACTCTCACCATAAATATTCCCGGATTTTTCTATGGCTTCTTTAATAATGGCCATCATGGTATCTTGATAATCCATAGATTGTTGTGTCAGCATAATATTAATCTTTTGGTATTCTTGAATTTCTTGATATAAGGCTTTAATATCCTGGGCCAATTTTTTGACAGGATATTTTTCCTCTATAGGTATTTCTATTTCATCTATTTTTTTGTCTTGATATTTTTCTATTCTGACTTTTTCACTCTTATCCAAACGTTCTATAAGTTCAATTTTTTTATGGACTAATGTATTTAAAGCCCCTCCATCACTTTGGATAAGGACTTGCTTTTCTTCTATTAATAGTTCTTTTAATTCGACCAATATATTTTTTTGTTCTTTTAAAATGTGTAACATGCCACACAGCCTTTCTTTATTTAATTGATAGAAAATCATAAGCAATTTTGCTTGTTTGGTATCCCTGACTTCCTTTTTCAATTCTAAAGAAATCGCCTTAATTATACATATTAATGGAAATTACATTATATTTGCAGAAGCATTAATTCTTATAAAACAAATACTCAATCATTCCATTTTCCAATTCCAAGTCAATATCACCATTTAATATATAAGAAAATCTCTTTATAATTGATAGAAAATTATTATCTTAGTAAAATTTATTTAATTAATTTCCGTTTATCAATTTTAAAGAAGTCATTCTTTATTTATAAAGAAGACTTCTTTTTATAATTGTTCTTTTATTTTTTGAACAATTTTCTCTGCTAACTCCTTAGATGAAACGCGATAGGTTCCGGCATCAATGGCATCCTTAATCTGACCCACTCTTTCATAATCTGGCTGGGCCTCTTTCATTTGATCGATGTATTTTTGTATTTCTCTAAATGAACTAGAAATTTCTATGGAGTCACTTTTATCTTTAGCTGTATTTTCTTTTTTGGATTGTACGTCTTTTCTGTTTTCTTTATAGACTTTTTCAATATATTGGCTGTATCCGGTTCCATTGATTTTCATATTCTCACCACCTTGGTATAGCTGGTATTATTACCTCTATACCATATATCGGAATTTTTTTAAATTAGTTTAGTGTTTTTATCAATTTATTTTAAAGATTCTACACGTTCTTTAGCGCTTATAATATTATTAATTCGAATGCCGAATTTTTCATCCAATACCACGACTTCTCCTTGTGCGATTAGTTTTCCGTTTACATAGATATCCAAGGGCTCCTCAGCATATTTATTAAGCTCTACAATAGAGCCCGGCTCCAGGGCCAAGACTTCTTTAATGGATTTTTGTGTACGGCCTAATATGGCACTCATTTCCAATGGAACGTCTAAAATCAGGTCAATATTTCTTGCCTGAACATGTTTGGATGTGTCATTTAAGGGTACAAACTGAGGTTTTTGTACTTGAACTTGTGGTTGCGGTGGTTGAGAAGGCGCAGGAGTTGAAATCGGTATCTCTTGTGGTTCGGGTTCTATGGCTGGTTGTACAGGCGGGGTGGGTTGGGGCTCCGGCTCCGGTGCTGCATCGGTACTAATGCTGCCCATCATGATGCCTGTTATCTCTCTAGCCGTTTCTAAAGAATATAACTGCATGATCTCGCTATCCATTAAATTCTCAATATTCAAATTAAATACTGTGCGTGCAAGCTTTGCATCACCCGATAAGCCTTTTATCTCTATTTTTTCTTTCTGTCTCCCGACTTGGGTACTTGGAGGGTCTATATCCACTCGCCTGCCAAGCATTGTCGATACTGCGGTTGACGCTGAACCTATCATTTGGTTCATCGCTTCCGATACGGCGCTTAATTCGAAATCAGAAAGAGATTCTTCACTATAGGTTGAGCCGTCTTGTCCCATCATTAGATTTGCAATAATGGAAGCATCCTTGATAGACATCAGCAAAACATTGGTACCATGCAGACCCTCTTCAAATTGAACCTGTAAGATAACATAAGGCATTTCAAATGAATCTACTACTTGGTCAAAGGTTGTCACATTGACTCTTGGAGTTGTAATATGAACTTGACGATTCAAAAGCGTTGACAAAGTGGTTGCAGAAGTAGACATGGATATATTTCCGACTTCACCCAGAATATCTCTTTCTGTGCTTGACAGTAAATCTTCATCAGCACTTTCTCTTATACTCGCTTCTTTTTTCAGTAGTTCATTAATTTCTTCCTGAGATAAGAATTTATCACTCATCTTCGTCTGCATCCTTTCCAATATCGCCCACTACCTGAACAGACAGTTTTTGATTATAAAGTCCAGGTTGAACATATAGTTTTTCTTTATCCTCTACAAACAGCTTCATTGGCTGACTTAAATTTGTATCCAGTTCTATAATGTCTCCTACGTCTAACTCCACAAAATCTTCTACAGCAATTTTTGTTTTTCCCAGGAGTACGCTGGTATTTAATTTTACGTTTTTCAAAGCTTTTTCGATATGCTCCTTATAGACATGGCTGTCACCTTTTGATTTCATGATGTCATAATTTTTTGCGTGTAAATCATCTGCAACTTTTTCTATGGTTCTATAGGGAATACATAAATTGATCAATGAGCTTTCTTCTAATACTTGTGCTTTAAAGGTCATGAGTACCACGGTTTCATTATGGGGTAAGGATTGCTGCAATAAAGGATTGGTTTCTATGGCTTCTAATTCCGGTGAAAGCTCAATCACATCTGACCAAACGGTTTTAAAGTTATCAATCATACCTTTGATCATTTCTTTGGTCATCATCAATTCGATATCTGTAAATTCCCGTACATTAAAACGATGAGACATTGTACCTCCAAAATAAAGGTCAATCATACTAAAGCAGAAATCCGGATTGAGCTCTAGTATGCATATCCCATCTAAAGGATCACAAGAATAATAACCCATAATGGTTGGGTTTGGTATAGATCTTACAAATTCTCCAAAAGTTACCTGCTCAATAGACGCAATGACCAGCTTAACATTGTTCCTCACCTGGTTGGATAATATATTCGATACAATCCTGGCATAATTCTCATGTATACCTCTTAATGTCTGTATTTGATCTTTAGACAATTTATTGGGTCGCCTAAAGTCATAATCTTTGACATTATGTTTGGCTTCTTCAATTTCCACAGTATCCAATTCGCCGGTAGAAAGTGCATTGATCAGCGAATCAATTTCGTCTTGAGAAAGAACATTCTTCATCCAATCACCTCATTACCTGGTTGGTGAATAAAAATAGGTCTTTTAGCCAACAGCTTTACCTATGGCTTCCATGACTCTTTCAGCGTTGAAAGGCTTTACAATAAAGTCTACAGCGCCGGCCTTAATAGCATCCATAACCATTGCCTGCTGACCCATGGCACTGCACATGATAACTTTTGCATTGGGATCATACCCTTTAATAGCTTGTAATGCCTCAATGCCATTCATTTCAGGCATGGTAATGTCCATCGTCACAACATCCGGCGATGTCGCTTTGTATTGTTCTACAGCAACTACTCCGTTTTCTGCTTCGGCAACCACTTCAAAACCATTTTTCTCCAAGATATCTTTTACCATCATTCTCATGAAAACTGCATCATCTACGATTAAAACTTTCTTAGACATTTAATATTTACCTCCCTTAATACGGTTAAACTCTCCCAATAAATATAAAGCGTTAATGATTTATGGAAATTGTATTTTCATATTTTATTTCAATACGTGAACCTTAATTTTGCTCGAGAAGCTTCATAATACCATTGGGTATCCGTTGTAATGACATCTGTTTGTCCACTGCACCTATCTCATAGGCAACCTTAGGCATACCATATACCACTGAGGACTCCTCATCCTGTCCAATGGTTTTTGCGCCTCGTTGTTTCATAGCCCGTAACCCTTCCGCACCATCTTTTCCCATGCCTGTTAGGATGATGCCTACTGCTTTTGAGCCAATATGCTTTGATACAGAATGAAACAGCACATCAACAGAAGGGCAATGACCACTGACTTTATTAAACTCTGTTCCTTTTTCAGTCTCTATGTAGGTTCTTTTTCCTCTTTTGACCACCCTCATATGGAATCCACCCGGTGCGATTAAAGCGCGTCCCGGTAAAATTTCATCTCCATGTTCAGCCTCTTTTACTTCGAGAGAACAATTTTTGTTTAATCTTTCAGCATAGAGTTTGGTAAACACCGGCGGCATATGCTGCACCACCACAATCCCAGGCATATATCCAGAAGGCAATGCTTTTAAAATATCAAAAAGTGCATTGGTTCCTCCTGTGGATGCCCCTATTGCTATTATTTTATCACATAAATCGCATTCAGCAGAAGTCGTCTTTTTAGGAATATGGTTTGATTTTCTTACGGTCCTTTTATGATAACCAACTTTTGCTGTTGAAGCAATCTTTATTTTGACAATTAACTCTTTAATAAACACATCTATATTATTATGAGAGCCTGGCTTAGTTACAAATTCTACAGCACCTGCATTGAGGGCATCAAATACTTTGTCGTTGACGGCACTGACTACGATTGTTGGAAGCGGATATTGGGGCATGAGCCTTTTTAAAAATTCAATACCATTCATTTTTGGCATTTCGACATCCAGGGTCATAACATCCGGCCGATATTTGATAATCATATCTCGAGCTTCATAAACATCTCCTGCTTTAGCAACAATTTCTATTCCAGGATCCTCAGACAATTTTTTTGCAAAAGTCTCTCTAAATAACAATGAATCATCTACAACTAAAACTTTAATGGTTTGCTCATTCATAAATTCTATTCCTTTCTGTAAATTGCCGGCTGTAAATATTTATATTTTGAATGATTTCTGTCTATGCTTTCAGAATGTCCAATAAATAAATATCCTCCCGGTTCGGTAAATTCATAGAATTTGTTTATAAGTTGGTTTTTAGTTTCATTATTAAAATAAATCATAACATTTCTGCAAAATATGATATGAAATTTTCTCTTAAAAGGAAACGGATGCATGAGATTAAATCTTCTATAGATGATCTCATTTTTAATCATATCTTTTACAACTACACTATCTGTATCATATTTTTTAAAGTATTTATCTTGCCAATGTTTTGGCATTTTTTCTACAGATTCATTAGAATAAATACCGTTCTGAGCTTTTGTTAAAACTTTTGTTGAAATATCGGTTGCTAATAATTTGGTATCCCAATTTGAACATTGCTCTTTTAGTACGTCTTTAATGATCATTTGTAAAGTGTAGGGCTCTTCTCCCGAAGAACATCCGGCACTCCATATCCTTAAATCTCTTGCATTTTTTTCTTTGTCGATGACATAGGGCAATACAATATTTTTCAAATACTCAAAATGCTTTTCTTCTCTGAAAAAATAAGTATAATTGGTGGTTATTTTATTAATCATTTCAATAACTGAATCACCGTTTTTATCGTTGGTGACATAATTATAATAATCAGAGAAAGTCTTAAAGCCCGATTTTTCAATCAAGCTACCCAATCGGCTTGTTAAAAAAGTAACTTTTTTATTGGAAAGTGAGATTCCAAAATTACTTCTTATATACTCAGAAAATTTTTTAAATTCTTGTTCCGATATTTTCATGTCTTCCCCTTTAGGTTATTTATTCTTTTTCAATATCCAGCATTTTGTCCATATCTAAAAGCATAATAATATCTTCATTGACATGTGCAATGCCTTTTATGTACTCGACACGCTCCTTTTTGTTAAAGGTTGGTGTTGCAGAGATTTCGCTTTCCTTAATATTGAGGACTTCAGATACCCGATCTACAATTAATCCAACCGTAATCTCATCCTTGCTGACTACAATAATACAGGTACGATCATCGTAATCGATAACCGGTTTTTTAAATTTTGTTCTGACTTCCATTACCGGAATGATTTGACCCCTAAGGTTGATAACGCCTTTTACATAATCTGCTTGGTTTGGTATGTATGTAATGTGCTGAATGCCTATAATTTGAGTAACATTTTCTATTTGGATACCAAATATTTCATCACCAATGGTAAACGTCAAGTTTTTCTGGGTTACTTCATCCACATTTTCTTCTTGTAGGTCATTGGTACCATTTTGATTACCATTACTTGTTAAATCCATTTTAGTTGCTTCCATGGCTATCCCTCCTTAAAGTTTCAAATAATATTTTCCTAAGCATCAGCGGACTCTCATTATGCAATTAATCCTGATGGGTCTAATATGAGGCATATTCCCCCATCACCTAAGTGTGCACAACCAGAAATACCTTTTATCTTTTTAATATACTTTGAGAAACTTTTTACAACGACTTGGTGCTCTCCGATTAACTGGTCTACAAACAAGCAAGCTTTATAATCTTCATTTTCCAGCATGACAAAGATACCTTCTTCAAAATCCGTTATGTCTGTTTGAAGACCATATCTTTCATGTATTCGAACAATAGAGTAACATTCTCCTCTGACCATAATCATTGCATTTTGGTCTGAATCTTCAATAATGTCTTTGCGCTTAGCTTTGAATGATTCTCGTATTGAAGTAATTGGAAGGGTGAATTTATTGTCTCCCACATTCATGACCATACCATTTATGATGGCTAATGTAAGGGGGATTCTAAGAATCATGCTTGTTCCTTGCCCTTTTTCACTTTCCACAACCACAATGCCGCCAATTTTTTCAAGTTCTTTTACAACGGCATCCATTCCAACCCCTCGTCCGGAGAAATTGGTCACTTCTTGCTTAGTAGAGAGACCTGCTTCAAAAATAAGTGCAAAGGCTTCTTTATCACTGTATTCTTCTATAGGCTTTTTCAATAGCCCTCTCTCATCCGCTTTACGCAGTATACTGTTCCTATCAAGACCTTCTCCGTCATCGCGAACTATAATCCATACATCGCCACCGGCATTTTTTGCTTCTAAAGTTACGGTGCCTTTTTCTTCTTTACCATTACGTTTTCTTTCTTCCGGTGATTCAATGCCGTGATCAATAGCATTTCGGATCAGATGCATTAATGGATCTGCTATATGTTCGATGATGTTCTTATCCACTTCTGTCTCTTGTCCGATTAGAACCAAATCTACATCTTTATTGGTTTTAACCGACATATCTCTTACAATTCGATTCATTCTTTGGAAGGTCATGGACAGCGGCACCATTCGTATTTCCATAACATTGTCTTGAATTTCATTGATGATCTTTCTCATCTGTCCGGCTGCTTTTTCTATGCTTTGAATATTAAGACTTTTAAGCTCCGGATTTTGGGTTACCATGGCTTCGGAAACCACTAATTCTCCTACCAGGTTCATCAATAAATCCAGTTTGTCTACATCAACATTAATATATTTTTGTTGTTTGATTTGTGTTTGTTCCAGATTATTACTCTTTGGCATTTCTTTTTTTGTTTCAGTGGTTTTTTTGCTTTTTACATCTACTTCTTTTTGTTCGGTATTTTCTAATTGGATCTCTTTATTTTCTGTTTCATATATCTCTTCTGCTTTATTGGACTCATGGTGTTTAAAACCCGCTCTATATGACTCAAATTCTTCCTCTGAGATTTCTTTAAGCTCCAGTTCTTTTAAAAATGATACTCTTTCAAAATAGTATTTAAGTTCACTGATATTTTGTTTGCAATTCAAAATCATCTGGAAACCTTGATCTTTTATTCGAGTTAAGCCTTCTTCCATATCTTCCAGATCTTCAGGATAATGATATATGTCACAGCCAAATTCATCTAAATTATGTACAATGCTAAACGAACGAATATTCTCCATTTGACTGTCTTCTTCAAAAACAACTTTCACGTAATAAAGATTTTCATATTGACCACTCACTTGACGGTCTGCCTTTTCTTCATCAGCTTCTATCTTTTCTTGAGGCTTTTCCTCTTCATGCTCTATTTCTATTGCTTCTCCAGAATCCATGAATTTAAAGGATTCCAGCAAATCAACAATCACTTCTTTTAATTCTTCAGCTTCCTCAGACGATGGTGTATTATTTTGTATTTTTGTTACCTCGTCTTTAAAAAAGTCTACTGATTCCAAAACAATATCCGTAATTTGGGAATAATTGATATTTTGAGGTTCATTGGTTCTTAAATAATCAAACAAATCTTCCGTAACATGTGCCAAGCTTGCAATATTATCATATTTCATCATCATAGAGTTACCCTTAATGGTATGCATCACTCTAAATATTTCATTAATAGCCTGTTTCATGTTATCACTTTTTTCACTGTCAAGAATAACATTCTCCAGCTGCTCAAGCAGTTGGAATGTTTCATGAACGTACATGTCGATCATGGGGTCACGTTGATTTGCCATAATATGCCTCCTATCCAATTTTAATACCCTTTTGTTTTCGCGATTATAGTCAAAATTTGTCTATTTTTTTTATTAGTTTATATTAAATAACAGATATTGTAAAGTGCTTTCAAATACTTCACCATTACTTATAGGTTAAATTTATATTAATTCTATATCCAAAAAATTTTGACTATGAATTTAAGCACAACAAAAACACTACCCTTATTATTATCGGGTAGTTTAGCAATTATTTTAGGCCCATTAACAAAATAGTAAAGAAAACCTATCTATAAAAATATTACAATTTATATATAATTCTAATGAAATTCTACGATCTTTTTAAATCTGAGAAGAAGTGACTATTAACATTAAATGTATAAGTTTATATCATATCTTTATATCTTTAGGTTGTTATTTAATCATGTTTAGGATTTTTGGATACAATCTCAATGGCTTTTGTCAATTCTCTTATAGCATCCGTACTAAATTGGGCTTGAAGTTCATTTATTTTAGCATACACTTCACCTTTTCGTGTGGCAACATAAGCAGGATTTAGCCCGTTTAAAGCAATTGCTTTAATATCTTCGATACATCTTTCACATGTGCATATATCATCATATTCGCTGAGCATTTTAGGCATCCAATTATCAACAACACATTCCATATAGTTTCTTATCATTTTTCTTCTCCTTTACATTTGGACTGCTTATTTATAGGTTTGAAACAGCACGAGGCGTGTTCCTTACGCAGTCAGCCCAACATTTTCCTCTTCTTACTCTATTTTAATACGATTTGTCATAAACTACAATAATAATCTGGGATAATTTATATTCTATAAAAATTCGACACATTTTTTATCTTTTAATATTCCAACTTCATGGAAAACTATGGTACAATGTATATAGTGAAGCAATAGTCAAACGATAGCGGAACAGTAGCGGAACGATAGTTAAACGGTAGTTAATCGATAGTGGAACGATCGTTCAACCACTGTTCAACTATAATTAAGGGGTTATGATATGGATTTATTAAATACTAAAATGCTGAGTGAAACAGATTTCTTTAAGATATGGGACTGGATTAATCGACTTAATGCACATACCGACGAAAACCCTCATTATTATCACAGCTGGAAAAATTTTTACACTGAAAATATGGATGCCTTTAATAGTAATGAAAAACTACAAGACATCATCAATATTACCAAAACCAAATCAAGTTTTTATCATAATGGTAAAGACATGACACAAGAAATGATTCAAAGTTTTAATGAAGAAAAAAATATTAACTCCAGTATTCGGTTGGCTGTTGAAGATAACATTCGATTTAACTCTAAAATCTTTTCTAAACTGATCCAACAAAATTATAGTATTAAGAAAGAATTTGATTTTAATTTTATTATCAGACAGTCATTGAAGTTCACAGATTTTTCCATTAAAGACCAGGAAATTCAACTTAATCGTTTTAGAGATGTTAATATATATAAACGCCAAGAGTTTATTTTAGAAGCAGATCAAGATTTAAATATTGCTGCCAAATTGAAACGATATGGATTTCCTCATCAAAGCTTCTATAACTTTATTGACGACAAGAATAAATCCATTCCAAGGAAAAAGTTTTTAGTGCAATTGAGCTATTTTTTTCAGTTTAACTTTGATATGATGGAAAGCTTAATGAACCAATACGGCTATACTGTAAAACTGTCTAATCTTCTGTTGGATGAAATCATTAAACATTCATTTGTTATGGGGGTATCTTTTGAAAATCTAAAGAACATCACATCATTTCATGGGTATAATTTTTAATTTCGCTATATTCCATATAGTTGGAATGCTATTAATAACGGCTGGAAACAGCCGTTTTTTTATGCTTCTTTTCAGTTCGTTTGGTAAGCGTTTTTCAGTTCATTCTTTGCTATGACATGAAAAATAAGGTCTATTTTCGTCTGTATTGTCTTTTTTAAATCCTGCCATACCCCAAGTCCATTATTAATTTTTTGTTTAATTTTAATGATATTACAAGCTAATATTTCATTCACTTTTTCGGTCAAAAGCAATGTTAAAATTAGTGACTTAAGTAAAAACACGTTTGTATAAAAAAAGTGTACAAGGTTATATTATTGGTAATAACTTTTGAATTTGAATAATGTGAGAGGTGTTTTTTATTTATGATCGTTATATTAATTAGAACGATTATTTTATATAGTTTTGTTTTATTAATTGTTCGTATTATGGGGAAATCTGAGCTTGCAGAATTAGAGCCGTTTCAGTTAGTCGTAACATTAATGATAGCAGAATTGGCGGCTTTACCTATGGAAGATACCGATGTTTCTTTAATGAATGGTATAACTGCTTTAGTAACATTACTGCTGATACAAGTTTTGATTTCTTACATTGCTTTAAAAAGCAAACGAGCGCGTATGATATTATGCGGTAAACCCAGTGTCATTATTAATAAAGGTAAAATTGATGAAAAAGAAATGAGAAAACTTCGTATGAACATTAATGATTTGCTTGAGCAGGTTCGTGCCAAAGATTATCCCTCTCTGGAAGAGATTGAATATGCTATTTTAGAAACCAATGGTGATCTCAGCATTATTCCAAAACCGGAAAATCGTCCCTTAACACGTAAGGATATCAATTTAACACCAACCATTAATCATATGTCTTTACCGCTTATTATGGACGGGTATTTATACAAAGATACATTAAAGACGCTTAATCTCACCGAAGATTGGCTAAAAAATCAATTAGACCATAGCTGCATTAGTGAATATTCTGAAGTATTATTCTGCTATATTGATGAAAACGGTAAGCTTCATATTCATAGAAAGGATAAAGGGGGTAATACATAATGAGAACCTTAATCATTGCGCTGGTCGCTTTTATGATTGTGGTTGCAATATGGTTCGTTGTTATGGATTATATGAATGATTCTATTAATGAGCTTATTTCTATTGATAATCAAGTTAATGAATATGTTGTTAAGGAAGATTGGGACGCAGCTTTAGATACTTTGGATTATTTTACCGAAAGGTGGAATACCCATCAGTCTATCTACCATTTGTTTCTAGATCAAGACAACATTATGGAAGTGACTTATGCTATATCCGAGGCTAAAATATTTATCCAATACCAAGATGCCCCTTCATCTTTGGGTCGTTTAGCTTTTATTAAAGATCAACTGCACTTTCTTCATAGAAATGAATTGGTTAGTTTAGAAAACATCTTTTAGCAAATTTTTCACTTTACTTTCAGTTTAAAAGTTTATATGATAATAAGCAATAGAGTAAGTATTATGCGTTAAGTGTTAAGGGATGGGATGTTGCCCTTAAACGAAGAACTTTGGTTCGCGGTATGGTACTGCATCCGCTATTGCATTAAAGAGTATTCAACCTTTTCTCTTTAGTGTAGTATGTGGCTCTAAAGAAAAAAAGGAGTGATACAAATGAAAACCAACAAACTCATTGCACTTGCTTTGCTTGTTGCAACCAACATCATTCTCACCAGATTCCTGTCTTTTTATATTCCTATTTTTGGAGCTAATGCCGTAAGAGCAGGCTTAGGGCATGTCCCCATTATTTTATCCGGTATTTTATTCGGCCCTGTAGCCGGGGCTATGGTGGGTGTTGTAGGAGATGTACTGGGTACATTATTATTTTCCCCATTTCCATATTTCCCTGGATTCACCTTGTCCGCTGCATTGATAGGTATCATATCAGGGCTGCTCATTAAATTAGTAGAAAAGCAACCTGTAGGATTCATTCAAATGCTTGGACTGGTATATGTGGCTGAACTGCCTACATCTGTGTTTATGAATACAAAGTTTATTTCCATGATATCCGGTGTACCCTATGCATATTTATTATTACCTCGCGTAGCAGCTACAGCTGTTTTGGTAATCGGGTATTCTATTATACTATTTGTGCTGTACAAGCAATTGCT
Organism: Clostridia bacterium; assembly: GCA_022360735.1. Next base: position 1,803 of record JAKSCF010000513.1, on the reverse strand, counting down.
TAAACTGGATTTTATCGTTCAGATGAGAGGTCAATCATTGCAGAAAGAAAATTCAATACAAGCATAGATAATAAAGGGCGTATGCAATACGCCCTAATATATGCCTCGTTATATTTATTCATTTAAAAGATTCATTAGCGTTCTTATAGTTGTTATTCTTTGTTTTAATTCTCTTGCCGGCTTAACGTTAATTAAGTCCAATATATCTAAGACTTCTTTTCCATTTTCTAATATGCTTGCATCTTTATTATTTTGAATTCTTTCTATCTTACTGTTTATAGTAAGAAACTTATCTATATTTTCTTTACCTGTACCTCTTAGATAGGGTGAAGCAGCTTCTAATATTCTTATGGGCTTTTTGGGTACATCTATTTCACCCATAGTCTCTACTCTTTTTTTGTATACGCCGCTGTTCATGCCATAAACGTTTTCAGCAATATTAAGTAAGGATTCTATTGAGGAAAACATGCTTCTCATGTTTAATCCAAAATAAGGCATTATGTCCTTGACCAAATGATTCATTCTTGAAATTTTATCATAGGCTTCTTCAGGATCATCTTGGTCTAAATTTAATGAGAAAGGTAAGCTTCCTCCTCCGTCATTTTTTGCAAATACGAATAATAAAACAATCGCTATCAGAATATATTCTATGTTCATACCATCTAGAAGACCTTTTTTCTCGGATAAAGCCGTTTCTTCCTCTTCAAGCTCTTCCAACAGTTGCTCTATTTTTTGTTCCATACTCATTCCTCCAATCCATGTAGCTACAGCTAAGCAGGAGTGTCATTAAATATCATATGAATTATGATATTAATATGTTACAATTTTAAAAAAGAATTATTTACCAAGATTATTAATAGATATTATGTAAAAGGAAAGATTTTGCAGTTTATGGCGAATAATCTAGGTTTAAGGGAGAATAATATGCGGTCATTTTTTTCCATCTTTAAAAACAAAAAAATCGGATTGGCTTTAGGCGGCGGTGCTATTTGGGGTATGGCACACATTGGCGTATTAAAGGCCATAGAAAAATTAGAAATTCCTATATATTGTATCAGCGGTACCAGCGCAGGGTCTATCGCAGGCGTATTTTACGCAGCAGGGCTAACGCCTTTACAAATTGAGAGAATAGCTTTATCTACTCACTGGAGTAGTCTGGCTAAGCCTTCTATTCCAATTAAAGGTATCTTTTCTACAGAGCCTATGGAAGATTTTCTAAAAAAGTATTTGATCCATTTAAACATTCAAGATTTAAAGATGCCTTTTTCAGCTGTTGCAGTGGATGCTTTAGAAGCTAAGGAGATTATTTTCAAGGAAGGCTACATCCCCACAGCCATTCGTTCATCCTGTGCCATCCCGGGTATCTTTCGACCTATAGAACAAGGGGATATGATGCTGATCGATGGGGGGATTATGGATAATGTTCCGGTTACACCGGTTAAGGACCTAGGATGCGATTTGGTTATTGCAGTCAATTTGACACCCGAATTCAGTACTTGGAAGCCGAGAAGCACTGCAGAGCTTATCCTAAAATCGTTTTTAATCGCTCAATATGCCAATTCCAGAAGAGCAATGGTTAAGGCTGATGTGGTTATAGATATTAATACTAAAAAAATCAGCCCGGCTGATTTAAAGAATTCAAAAGAGTTGATTGATTTAGGGTATAAGACGGCAATGGATGTTTTGGAGAAAGAGTTTGAGAAATAGGAAAGTCAAATTTTAATTAATAATTAATAATGAATAATGAATAATTATGGAGGATTTTCTGGTCAGAAAATCTTATATTTAATAAATTGAAAATTT
>JAKSCF010000420.1 GCA_022360735.1 Clostridia bacterium | reverse complement strand
GTTTTCAGAATGGCATAAGACACCCATGAGTTGTGATAAAGCTTTTAAATGGGTTTCATTATCAATTGCTGCAAGGGTAATGACTAACTTAACCGGGTCATTATCTTTATTGCCAAAATCCACCGGTTCTTTTAAAGTCATCAGACTCATGGATAATTGTTTAACACCTTCTTCCGGTCTGGCATGCGGCAATGCAACACCTGGTGCGATCACTACAAATGGACCGATTTCTTTGATCTTACTGATCATGTTATGGATGTATCTTTTTTCTATATGTCCTTTGTTGAGCAGTATTTCACCACCTATATACACAGCATTTTCCCAATCCGTTGCTTCAGCATTTAATATAACGGTATCTTTTGTCAGCAAATCTCTTAACATGGGTTTTCCTCCTTTATGTTTGTTCGTAGTTCTATCTCTATTTTTAAGAATATAGGTGATCTCATTTTGTAGTTGTTCATAGTTTTCAACTTTGCTGTGATTTGTAATGGCATTCATTATTTCTATAACCGTGTCATCTACATCATTTCTTTTCTCTCTTTGAGTGATATGAAGTGTCTTTTGGATTAACCTGCAGTCTTCAATATTCAATAACGGACTTACGACTATGGTTGGGATTCTCTCATCCTCTATATAAATTGTAGAAATAATAAAGTTAATATCTTGATGCAAATATTTAGAACGATTTAGAGATGAAATGGTATCTACTACATTAATTTGGGGAAATTTGATCCTTAGCTGCGCTTCTAACAATTTCGCAGTACCTACTCCGCTGCCACATATCACTAATACATTGATCTTTCCGCCCTCATGGTTTTCTTGGAGCTGTAAGGCCGAACCAAAATGCATGGCTAAATATCCTATTTCATCATCGTTTGCCTTGATATCAAATTGTTCTTCTATACGTTTTACGGCATTTTTTAAGGTGAGAAATATATCTTTGTACTTAATTTTAATCTCCATTAATATAGGGTTGTGTATCTGAACACCAAACTTTAATCTATAAATAGCAGGCCTTAGATGTAAAATAAGGTTTTTAGCCAGGTTGGCTTTATTCCTTAAAGCAATGCCATATTCTTTCTCAAAGTTTTCGATGAGTCCCCAGGTTAATTCTGAAATCGGCTCACTTTCATACTGATGGTTTAAATCTTTATAAATCTTAGTACCTACCAGATGCATAGCAATATAACCGACTTCATCTTCCGGAATGCAAATTTTAAACTTCATCTCCAATTTCTTTGCCAATTTATCAGCAACATGGTACTCTACAAATGTTTTTATCCTATTTAAATTGCCGGCGTCCATCTTAATTTCTTGATTATCTTTTAATCTTTTAATGGCAATCGCAATATGTGTAATCAGATTGATATAAGAATTGTATATAAATTCTTTTTCCAGTAAGTTTTCAACATGTTTGACACATACTTCGATATAATTTATATCTATATCTTGAAATAAACTTTTTAATTCTTTGGATACTCCATTGTCCACTAACCCTTTGCCATTAATGATTTTAATCATGTCGATGGCCTTTTCTTTTTCATAGATTTGTGTCATTAATTCCTTTACAGCCGTTCTTTTTCTGTTTTCTTCTCCTTTCAAAAAGTAACCGACTCTCGGTTTACTTACCAGCTCTACACCTCTGTCATGAAACCAAATTTTTAATGATTTGAGTTCCTTAATCAAAGTATTTTTACTGATCAGTAAATCTTGTTCCATTTCCTTAATGGTTATGGGTTCTTTAGAATCTAAAAACTTAAGGGAAATAATTTTTTTCCTTTCTTCTGAAGAATTAACATAGACGTACTCATCTATATTATTAAGCAGTGATTGGACTGTCTTTTTTTGCGCTTCATGTATGGTAATCCCTTTACCGGGTATTCGCAGTAAAGTATCCAGCGCTTTGCTTTTTAACCAGTCATCTAACTTATTGAAGTTATACCGAACAGCCCTTTCTGAAACATTTAAAGACTCCGATAGAGCCTTAACCGTTATGGGTTCTTCTTTTTCAATTATTTTCAATAAAATGGTACTGCATTTTTTATCTATAACCATTTTGTCCATCCCTTTTCTTTAAATTTTATGTCGCTGTATCTGGGTGTAAACGTTCAATTAATGTCATAGGACATACTGCAAATTCAGACTATATCCTGTAATATTTAAAGGCTTAGTCAGCATGTCCTATATAAATGTATTCTTATTTTTTTTATATATTCTCAATAAAAAACCACCCTTAAAGATGCTGTCATCATTAAGGGTGGTTTTAAACCGGATGGAGATTATTCATTGTATACTTTTGTCGAAAGTTTGTTAATTAATGGTAATGAGAATCAAAAAATAAACGCGTTTAAGCCTTTAAACTTAACCGCGTAACGGTTTTTAACAATTAATTATATCTTTAGTCTTTCTTATAATGAATGAGCTTTTGAAAAATAAAATAATTAAATTCGTCTAAAGCATCTCTGGTTTTTTCAATCTTTGCCTTTGCGATTACACCTTCAAAAGCGCTGACGATAAAGGAGGCTAGTTTTTGGGCTTCCTTTTCTTCCAATTGATTGCCGGTTATCAGTATTTTTGCGATTTCAGAGCTTAGCCTGTCTGTCCATTTTTTTAGGTACTGCCTGGCTTCTTCATTGACATCTGAAAGTTCTAAAGCAAAGTTGCCAAAAGGACATCCACGCTTAAATTCTAAAGATTCAAACCGTTCAAAATAGGCACCAAAAAAATCAGCCAGTCCTTTTATAGAAGCCTCAAAGCTATCGAATATTTTAAATGTTTCATTATCAAAAAACTTAATCACTTCAATCAGCAAATCTTCTTTGCTTGAAAAATAATAGTAAAAACTCCCCTTGGGTACTTCTGCAGCCTTTAATATACTTGCGATGCCCACATGATGGTATCCATATTGATGAAATAAATCAGCCGATACTGCAATAATCTTTTCTTTTGTATTCAAATTTATCACCTCTTAATAATGACCCACATACAAAATACGCTTCATTGCTCATTCTATCCCATTGTTTGCATTTTGTACTTTATCTTTTGGTCAGCTCCAAACTTCATATCATGACTACATCATTATATTATATCTATCATTTAATATAAAGGCAGGTCAGCAATAAATTTATAAACAATCATTAACTCAGATTAGAAGTTAAGAAAGAGTACGAAATTCCTACCCTCAGATTATCGAAAAAGTACTAGAAAAATGAATGCAGGTGTATAAATATTCGTTTTTTTGTATTCATTTGGTCAGAAAATTCAGGTGGCAGATG
>JAKSCF010000452.1 GCA_022360735.1 Clostridia bacterium | reverse complement strand
TGTTGGTAAAATGCCACATAATGTGTTTCCACACTTTGTTTGACCCATGACCCAATGCCCCGTAGACCCGATGTGAAACGAGACGATCAAACAGGTAGTGAAGTATCCGGAAATAAAGTAAGAAAGCTGGAATTTGCTGTTCAAGAAGCACTAGATCAAAACTGTGATACGCTAATTACATGCGGGGGTATACAATCTAATCATGCAAGAGCGACTGCTGCTGTAGCAGCAAAGCTGGGGATGTCATCATACCTTGTATTAAACAGTCAAGGACAAGAGGATATAGATGGGAATTATTTTTTAGACCGCCTCTTTGGTGCCAATATCCGGTTGATCACACCTAAAGAATTTGAAGAAAACCGAATGGGCATTATGGAAGATATTCAAGAAAAACTGGCAAAAGAAAATAAAAAGGCATATATCATACCATTAGGAGCCTCTAATGGTATTGGGACTTTCGGGTATTTTAAAGCGATGGATGAAATCATAGTACAGGAAAAAGAAATGCAAATCCAATTTGATGCCATCTGTATTTCAGTAGGATCGGGAGGAACATATGCAGGTCTTTCTCTTGCAAGCAAATTATTAAACCATCAAGCAAAAATATATGGCTTTAACGTTAGCAGTGATGCGGTATATTTTAGAAACCAGATTGAAGCCATACTCTATGAAGCTTGTGATTACCTAGATTGTTCCGTAGAGATTGATAAAAGTGACATCCATATAATAGATGGTTATGTTGGGAAAGGATATGCCGTCAGCCAACCTCATGAACTGGAGTTTATTAAAGAAATAGCACAGTTAGAGGGTTTTATCCTAGACCCTGTTTATACGGGTAAAGGATTTTATGGGATGGTTAATGAAATAAAGAAAGGCACTCTAAGTCACCATAAAAATATATTGTTTATCCATACCGGCGGTATGTTTGGCGTATTTCCCCAAAAAAATCTTTTTTCATTTGAATAAATATTTGATTCAACAAATTTTAACTCCGACAATTGACACACATATTTATTATGTGATACCATTGGATTGATTATGAGAATATGCCTAAAATGGCATATTGAAAAGAATATATGACTCCGAGTTTTGTATACCTGTGTCTAATGTGTTAAATAGATATGGTGATAAAACCGGTAGGTGGTATGTTATATTCCTATTGCACACCATCTAAAGGGTATATCTGGAAACAGATATGCCTCCCATTGTGGAAAGGAGGGTTTAGACAAAAACACGTTTATTTGTTGTGCTTACTCTTCTTTTGAGTAAGTTTTTTTATTTCTATTTTTAAGCAAAAGGAGAAATACTGAAAATGTACAATTTTAAAAAGAATTTTGCCCTTTTAATACTAATGATTTTAATAATTATTAATGTGGTTGGTTGTAACGCATCTGAAGAACAAGCTTCTAATGAAGGCCCCCAATCTTTAATGGTATTAAGCGGCGCAGGCCTTAGAAAACCTATGGATGAAATAGGTGAAGTTTTTAAAGAAAAGTATGGAATTGAAATACAGTATACATATGCATCGTCAGCACATAACCTCAGCCAAATTGAATTAAGTCAAGAGGGAGATGTGTACCTTGCTGGTTCTCTTTATTATTATGAATCAGCTAAAGAAAAAGATCTAGTAGATTTTAAAAAAGATGTTGCATACCATATTCCAATTATAGCTGTTCCCCAAGGAAATCCTAAAGGCGTTAAAACATTATCAGATTTTACTAAACCTGGTGTAAAAGTAGTATTAGGAGATCCAAAATCAGCGGCAATAGGCAAAGTGGCAAAAAAAATGATAGAAAAAGAAGGGTTGACAGAGCAAATAGAAAAAAATGTGGTTGCGACTGCGGCAACCGTTAATGAACTGGTTGTTTACATTACCATGAAACAAGGAGATGCTACAATAATATGGGAAGACAATGTTATGAATATACCGGAAGTTCAGATGATTGAGATACCTGAAGAAAAAAATATGATAAAAACAATCCCAGTATGTTTAATTAAAAGTTCAAAACAAAAAGAATCAGCACAAAAATTTATAGATTTTGTTGTATCGGATGAAGGGAAAGCGATTTATAAAAAACATGGGTTTAAACCCGTTAAATAGAAAGGTTTGTTTTTAGCATGATAGCATCAACACAAAATATAAAAAAAAGAGATCATAAAAATTTTATTTTTACAGCTATTATTTCAATTTTTATTGCAATGTTAACCGGGTTTATTATTTTAGCTATAACCATGATTTTACTGAGAGGACTACCCAACTTGTGGTCCAGCCTCTCAACGCCTGAAATAAGATTTTCAATAAAATTAAGCTTGATTACTTCTGTTTTCTCAACCCTGTTGTGCATACTGTTCTCAGTGCCTATCGCCTACGGCGTAGTGAGATTAAACTTCAGAGGTAAAGAAATTATTAATACGGTACTGGATATCCCGATGGCCCTTCCTCCTATAGTGTCAGGAGTTGCCTTACTTTTGCTGTTTGGCAATACTTCATTTGGCCATTATTTAGAAAGCATAGGATTGAAGTTTGTTTTTACAACAAAAGGGATCATACTGGCTCAATTTTTTGTCAATGTGCCGTATATGCTGAGAGTCCTGAAATCAACCATTTCAGATATCGACCCTCGTATTGAGTATGTTTCAAGAACCTTAGGCTGTACCAGGATGCAATCATTTATTAAAATAACACTTCCTTTAGCTAAAAATGGTTTAATAGCAAGTATCGTCATTACTTGGGCAAGAGCTTTAGGTGAATTTGGTGCAGCCTTAATGATTGCGGGTGCTACTAGACTTAAAACTGAGACCCTGCCTGTCTCACTTTTTTTAAACATGTCTACAGGGGATTTGAAGCTTGCCATGGCATCTGCAACCATTTTAATCATTATTTCTATGTTATCTTTATTGGTCTTTGAAGTTTTAGGAAATAAAAAAATAATTTAGGTTATAGATGAAAGGGGGAATAGAATGTTACGTGTCGAAAGCATATGCAAAAAATTAGGCAACTTTCAACTTCAAAATATTAATTTACAAATAGAAAAAAGCGAATATTTTGTAATACTCGGGCCTACAGGAACAGGTAAAACGGTGATTTTAGAAGTTTTAGCAGGTATGTATAAGCCGGATAACGGACTAATATTCTTTGATGAAAAGAATTTAACCAATCTCTATCCGGAGGAAAGAGAGATAGGCTTTGTCTATCAAGATTATGTCTTGTTTCCGCATTTGACGGTTAAAGAAAATATCCTATTTGGTTTAAAGACAAAAAAATATCCTAAGAATAAAATGAACCAAAAGCTAAATGAAATAGTTGAGATGTTTCAAATAGAATATTTATTAGAACGCCATCCCGGTACCTTGAGTGGCGGGGAACAACAAAGAGTTGCCATTGCAAGAGCTTTAATTACATCACCTAAGTTATTATTAATGGATGAACCGTTAAGCGCCTTAGATCCCCATACAAAAGAAATCTTTCAACAAATGCTGAAAGAAATTCATAAAAAAACAAAAACCACCACCATACATATTACCCATGATTTTAATGAAGCCCTATATCTGGCAGACAGAATTGCAGTGATGTACAATGGGAAAATTGTCCAAGTCGGAACGCCCAATGAAGTATTTAGAAGGCCCAACTCCGATTTTGTAGCTCAGTTTGTTGGGGTAGAAAACATATTAAAAGGAAATATGATGAATCGTAAGGTTAGACTATCTGAACAGCTGGAAATACAAACATTAGTAGATAAAACGGGGGATGTAACACTGGCCTTAAGACCGGAAGATGTGATAATATGCAAAGATCCGTCAGAGTCATACAATGTTAACAAATTCAAAGGAAAAGTTACGGATATCATCCAACAAGGGCTTTTATGTAAATTATATATTGATATAGGAGAGCATTTTATTTCACGAGTGCCTACAAAGATGGTAGAGAACATGAATATTCACCCCGGTGATACGGTTTGGGCAACATTTGAAGATTCCGCTGTACATGTATTTTAGAAAGGAGCGAAAAAAGATATGAAACAATCCGATTTTTACAATGAATTATTAGATAGGTTTAACACGTTGGTAGAAAATCATCATCTAGCGAAAGAAGTTATTACCGTTTCAGGAAAGGTATTAAATCCAGAAGAGGCCATAGGCAATCCAATAAGAAAAGATTTCCCTATATTAAAGGGGAAAGAAAAGCTAATGGAAGCTGATTTTAAGGGACAAAAAGGACAAGCGTATACGGATATGCCGGATAACTTTAACGGAACAATAGAAGAGATACTCAGCCAACCTTTGGAAACCAATTATGATAGGGCTGTACTGATATCCACTATTAATGCTGTTTGCAAATATTTGAATATTACTGAAAAAACCATTCATTGCAAAGACGACGAACCTGAACAATGTTCAAAAGAACTGGCAGGTTATATTAAAGATAATTATGGTTCACCTAAAATAGCACTTATTGGCCTTCAGCCTTCGATGCTTCAAGTGCTTTCAGATAAATATCAAATTCGAGCTGTTGATTTAGATAAGGATAATATTGGGACAACAAAATTTGGAGTAAATATTGAAGATGGAGAAAAACATACAGATGATGTTCTGAAATGGTGTGACCTTATCTTATCTACCGGAAGTACAATCGTAAACGGTTCTATAGTAAACTTTATTACCCATAAACCTACTATCTTTTATGGAACATCCATAGCAGGCTCAGCCGCTTTGATGAACCTGAATCATTTTTGTGAATGCAGCAGGTAGAAGGATACTGCATATACATTGGAAGTATAAAATCAGATTAAAAGGGGTTAAAATAAATCTTATTTAAGCAATTTCCATTCAACAATAATCTAGATGTAGAGGGCAGGTCCAGTACCTGCCTTTTACACAAATTCAATCTCAAATTACAACCGGTATCCTGTCTGAAATGTCTATAGAATCCTCAGTAACATTACAGTCATAAGCCAATATTTGAACATTATTGTCGGACGCTAATTTCAGTGTTTCTGCAAACTTAGGATCAGTGATGGCGTTAGGTTTAAAACTATGACAACCCTTCATTTGAATCAACAAAAAAAGATACCCTTTATAACCTTTTTTGACAGCGTCAATCATTTCCAAGATGTGTCGAGTTCCTCTTTCTGTAGGAGCATCCGGAAACATGGCAATACTATCCTTTTCCAAGGTAACACCTTTCACCTCAATAAAACCTTTTTCGGTTTCGGTTTCAAAATATAAATCAAATCTAGATTGGTTATAAGTGACTTCCCTTTTTACAGAGATGATATTTTGAAATTCATTTATTTCATGATGAACAATAGCGTCATAAACGACTTGGTTTGGAACCTGAGAGTCAATATTAATCAATAAATTACCTTTTCGTGCACTGATTAAAGAGTATTGTGTTTTTCTTGTTGCAGAAGCCACATGCTGTAAATATATTTCGGTACCCGGTAGAAGTATTTCTCTGCACCGCCCGGTATTTTTAACATGAGCAATTCCCATCTTACCATCAATTTCAACTTCCGCTATAAAACGGTTAGGACGATTAATAAATGTACCGGATACAATATTAGAATATTTCATATTATCTTCCTTTGCATTTGGATTTATAGTTATAAACAATGGTTAGAAGATAGTTAGATAGATCCAACTACCTACCCATAGATTACAGCTAATAAAGATTTTGTGCAACAAAATCTACCTAAATTATTCATTTCATTATCTTATTTTCTTTTCCTATCCCCTATCCAACTACCCAACTATCCAACTATCTACTCCCCCCTACCCTTTGTCACTTCATCCACAATGTCCACGTATAATCTGATTATAAAACGAATGTTGAAATTTAAAGGAAAAACAGCAAAAGAAATGTCACATTGTTTTTAGGACAAGCATTAAAATAATGACAAATATTTTGGTTTTCTATTGTTATCATAGGTGTATAGAAACAACTATACCACAGGAACAAAAGACAAAAGGAGAGCGTTTGTATGACGGTAGCAGTGAAAAAAATAAATACGGCTCAAAAAATTATCTCCAAAATAAAAGAACAAAACTGGATAAAATTGTTTATATATGTAGTCATGGCTTATATTTTAGGACGTGGTACGTTATTTGGCTTCATGTTTCCTTTCGTTTTGTCTTATTTTGCAGCTATTATAGCGGTTAAGAAATATTATGTTTTTTTATCCGTTCCCTTACTATTGGGAATGGCATCTTGTCATGCCCCGATGCATGTTATGATAAAGTACGCAATAATCCTATGCATCCTAACCGGTATCAATTTTTTGTTGAATCGAAAGCTCATGAAATCATCTATTTTTATAGCCCTTGTTGTAGCAGGCATTAGCTTAGGAACACTGGCCGTATATCAAGCAGTGACAGATACCATCTTATTATATGATATTTTTTTAATGGCTACTGAAACAGCCGCTGTGTTTGCTTTTACCTATATCTTTTTAAGGATTCCAAGATTGTTGGAATCGGATGATGACAGCTTTAATATTTTGACCGAAGATATTTTATGTATAGCGACAATTATTGCAATAGCATTATCCTCCTTAAACAGTTTTCAAATATATGATATTAGAATTAAATATGTCGTTTCTTTATGGCTCATATTAACAGCTTCATATAAAGGCGGATTTACAGTTGGTGCTGCGGTAGGTGTTATGATGGGGCTGATTATAGCCATGACCAATTATGAGCCTCAAGTTATTATAGGGCTGTTCGGAATAGCAGGCCTAGTTGCAGGATTTTTTAGGAATACTTATCGTATATTAAATTGTATAGCCTGGACGATATGTTTGATCATCATGTCTTTTTACTTCAACGGATTAACGGAAACCTATGTTTTATTGAAAGAAGTGGCTGCTGCATCGGTTGTTTTTCTTATTATACCCATCAGATGGATGGACAAGATGGTGGATAAAATAAAAACATCCATCCAATATCCTTTTATCTATCATAACTACTCTAATAAAATTAGAAAGATGATTATAAAAGATCTGACGAACTATTCCAATACCTTTGAAAGCCTTGCTACCACATATGGAAGAGCTTTTGAAAGACGAGAGGCCATTGGAAAAGGGGATGTAGACCACATTGTTTCTAAAATAAATAGCAGAATATGTATACAATGTGATTTTAATAAAATATGCTGGAAAGAAAATAATAATAAGACAAAAGAAGTCATGAAAGAGATTATTTATAGGGCAGATAAAGGGTTAAAAATTGAAACAGATTATGTAAAAAACAATCTTGGCTTTCTATGTGAATACCTCAATCAAATTATTTTCTTTACACAAAGTATTGTACAAGTCTATGGAACCAGCTATAAATGGCAAAAAAAGTTGGAAGGAAGTAGAGAAATAACAGCGTCACAGTTTAGATGCGTATCCAAATCTATTGATCGTATGATTCTTGAAATTAGTAAAAAGCAGCTCTTTAATAAAGAGTTTGAAAAAAGAATATACCATCAAGTTAAATATGCCAAGATACCCATTAAAGATATTTCGGTTATACAGAAAGAAAGTGGGTATGAGATTGTTATTGAAAAAAATAATAAAGAGACGAATAATACCGGCACATTAGAAAATATTATAACAGAGGTTATGGGAGAACCATATACCGTAGTAGATGAAAGTAACAATCCCTATATCAAGGTCTTTACAAAAAGGCCAAAATATCAAGTGGTAACAGGAGCATCAAAATATGCTAAAGAAAATAATATTTGCGGTGATAGCTTTGCATATATCAGTCTAAAAGAAAATGAATATATGATAGCCTTAAGTGATGGAATGGGAGCAGGTGAAAAGGCTGCCAGAGAGAGTATGATGACCATTAATACATTACAGCACCTTTTAAAGGCAGGTTTTGAAAAAGAGCTTGCTCTAAAAACAATGAATTCTATGCTTTTGCTCAAATCCACAGAAGAGATATTTTCCACTGTAGATATTACTACCATTAATCTAGATTCGGGGAATGTTAGTTTTTTTAAGATTGGCGCTGCAGCTGCATTTATAAAACGATCCAATAATGAAGTAGAAGTCATAAAGTTTTCAGGTCTGCCTATTGGTATTATTGATCAAATTAAGATTGAAGAAATTAGTACAAAAATGACGCCTGAAGATACGATTATAATGGTATCGGATGGAATACTGGATGGTTATAATGGTAATGAAAAAGTCCAATGGATAACCGGCATCATAAGAGATATTCATTCAAAAGACCCCCAGACGATTACAGACTTAATTCTGAACAAAGCCATAGAACAATATGGTAAAGAAGAAAAAGATGATATGACCGTTATTGCTGCAAAAATACAATAGAAAGGCAATTAATAATTAATAATGAAGAATGAATAATTTAGGATGATTTTGCCGCACAAAATCTATATTGAAAAATTTAATAAAAAGATTTTTTGGAAACAAAAAATCTTTTTATTTTTGTTCAAACGGATTTGTTGACAAATTTCTAACCTTCAGAAACACTCCAATCTTTCATTGGTTAGAGTTTTTCTGTTAATTATTTGCTTTTTCTTCAGTTAGTGTTAGAATCGTTAATAGAGAATTAGCAATTTTCGTGAATAATCAGGGTTTAAAT